>JBOGSE010000165.1:0-2898 GCA_050694895.1 bacterium
GGGACCGGGAGGCGCCCAATGCGCGACACGCCCGCCCTCCTACTGCCGGGCCAACTCATCCGGCCCAATACTGGCCGACCGTTCTGCCGCGGGTCCTGTCGCCGGCGTGCCCCACTCGCGGCCGGGCTCCGTCACCCGCTCCGCCCCTGCCGCAATGCGCTGCAGTGCGGCAGGAGGCCGAGGGGGTCCCACTTCACCCGGCCGCTCGGGGGCCGCGCCCGGCGCCACCCGCGGCGCGGCGGCAATCTCCGGTCCAATTCCTTGGAGCCGCACTAGGTCCCGCGGCCCTGGCCCTGCGGGGGGGCGCCGGGCTGGTCGGGCCGCTCGGGGCCCGCATCCGGCTGTACCCCTTCCCCGCCCGCTTCTTCCAGGACGCCGAGGGCGACGAAGGTCGCCCGGTGCCTCGCGTAGGCGGCGGCCACCGCTTGCAGCGCCGCCTCCATCTCCTTGAGCAGCCCGACCGGCGGGCCGAGGGTCAGGGCCCGGCCCGCCTCCCACCGCGCGCGGGCCGCCTCGAAGGCCGCGGCCATCTCCCCCAGGGCCGGGCGCAGGCGGCCCGCCTCCTCCTCGGGAACCTCCAGGCTCCGCAGGCGCATCCGCCTCAGCCGGCAGTCCCACGCGTCAAGCGTCCGCACGATTTCGGCCGGCGTCACGACTCCCTCACCAGACCAGAATGATCCCCCCGGCCACGATGGCCAGCGTCCCGGCCACCGCCCGGGACGTGATGACCTCCGTCCTCCGCTGGAGCAGGAAGCCGCAGAGGAGGGCAAAGGCCGGGGAGGTGGCGGTGATGGGGGCCGACACCACCACCGGGATGTGGACGAGCGACGCGGAGTTCGAGGTGATGGCCCCGAGGTTGGTGACCGCGTACAGAGCGATGAACCGGGGTGGCCCCACGTCCCGGATGCCCCAGAACTCAGTGGAGGTATTGTTCAGGGATCGGCGGGCGCAAGAAGGTTTAGACTAAACCAGCGGTCCGTATCGAGCCACTGCGACTCGATGCGAAGACCTGCAGCGCTCGCCAGCGCTTCGATCTCAGCGAAAGAATACTTGTAAGAATTTTCCGTGTGGATCGTCTCGCCAGCGGCAAACGGAACCTCCAGCCTGAGGCGGTCGATGGGAATCAACTGCCTGCGGCCGCTGACCAGGTACATCTCTATCCGGCCGAACTGCTCGTTGTAGATGGCTCGGTGGTGGAATGTCTCGAGGTCGAAGCGACCCCCAAGCTCGCGGTTGATGCGGGCAAGGATGTTCCGGTTGAAACGGGCAGTAACGCCGCGGGAGTCGTCGTAGGCTCTTTGCAGGACGGCGCGATCCTTGCGCAGGTCAATGCCCACCAGCAGGCGGTCCCAGGGAGACATCGTGTCCTGCACAGACCGAATGAAGCTTGCCGCCTCGCGTCGCTCCAAGTTGCCCACGTTCGATCCCAGCCAGAGAATCAGTTTCGGACGATCAGCCTCCACTTTCAGTTGGCGGAGGCCATCGTGATAGTCGCCGGCGATGGCGGTGATCTCCACGGCCGGGTACTCCTCCACCAGCCTCATGGAGCTTTCTTCCAGCATCGAGCGGGAGATATCCACGGGAACGTACCGCAGCGCCCCTTCCCGCTGCAGGAAGGCCTGGATGAGCACGCGCGTCTTTGCAGCGCTGCCGCTCCCGAGCTCGAGGAGTGTCGCGTCCCTTGGGAGGTGCGAGACGATTTCTGCCGCTCGGACCTCAAGAATCTCCCCTTCTGCACGCGTGAGGTAATACTCCGGCAACGCGCAAATCGCCTCAAAGAGAAGTGAACCCTCGCGATCGTAGAAGTAGCGACAAGGAAGACGCTTGGGGTCCGCCCTCAGTCCGGCTTCAACTTCACGGGCAAAATCCGCACACTGAATGTCGGCCTCAGTGCCGATCAGGGTGAAGCGCTCGCGCGGTCTTGGGTCTCTCACCGTATCCCTCGTTTCCGCAGACAGCTCCCGCAGGAGCCTTCCCCAGCTCCGGGATCAGGGGCAAGCCCGGGTGCTGACGCCGGAAGCATTCCACAGGAGAACGCTAAGGCGCGCATGGAGGGCCACCAGCACATCGCACCGCTGACGTGTGTACTCCTGCGCGATAACGACGCAGTGGCCGAGTTCCCGCAAGATGGCTGCCCAGCGAAGCGCCGTGACCCGGTTTCCCTTCCGGGAGCGCGCAGGCGCCGGCGTCACAATGCAAACGTTCATCTATCCAGCGCGCAGGTGCGAAACCCTGCACACACGTCCCGCCGGTCGGGGGTATAGAAGTTACGCCATGTATTGCGAAGAAGGCGGGAACGGCTGGCCCAGGAGCCGCCGCGCAAGACCTTACGGGTTCCGAACGATGGCTCAGAATACTCCTTGTAGGGATCCACCACGAAGCCCGGATAGGGGAGAAAGTCGCTGCATGTCCATTCCCATACATTGCCGATCATCTGCCGGCAGCCGAACTTGCTGTCCCCAGGAGCAAGGGCCCCCACGTCCAGGCAGTCCATCGTGTGCCAGTCCAGGTTGGCGCGCTCCGGGTCGGGAGGGTCATCGCCCCAGGGGAAGCGCCCCTTCCGCGTGGAGAGGCCCCCGCCCTTCAGATCAGGCTTGGCAGCGGCTGCGACCTCCCACTCGGCTTCCGTTGGCAGGCGGCGGCCTGCCCAACGGCAGTAGGCCTCGGCCTCATACCAGTTCACGTGGATGACCGGCTTGTGCGGCTCAAGTGGACCCCACGTGTCAAAATGCCGGCGAAGCCACGCGGCGCCAGACCCGCGTCGCCAGTACACCGGGTGCTCAGCGTTCACCGCTTGCCGCCAGCGCCAGCCCTCCTCGCTCCACAGCTCCCGTTGCCGATACCCGTCAGCGTGCACGAATGCAGCGAACTCGGCCTGGGTGACGGGCGCGCGAGCGA
>JBOGSE010000166.1:0-2864 GCA_050694895.1 bacterium
GGCCAGCACCAGGACGGGGATCCCTACCAGCAGATAGGGGGTGCTGTGTCGCAGTCTGGCCGCCGCGGTCATGAGGAAGATGATTAGGGGGGCCGGTTTGGCCGGACCCCCCCTGAATGGAGATTACCGGTAGTAGCCTGCCTCGCGCATGCGCTTCTCGATCTCGGAGGCGGCTTTCGCGATCGCATCCTCCGGCGTCTCCTGTCCCGCGAGCGCCGCGTTCACATGCGTGCCCAGGATCGCCTCGACCGCAAACCACTCCTGCGTGCGCGGCCGCCACTGCGCCGGCGCCTCTAGTGAGGCCGCCATGGCTTTGAAGAAGGTGAACTTCCTGTTCATTTCGGAGTCATTCAGGACGGATTTCCGGAACGGAATACCGCCGCCCAACGCGTACGGCTTCTGCACGGTTTGGCTAGTCGCCCACTTGATAAACTCGAAGGCCCACTGCTTGTTCTTCGAACCCTTGGGAATCGCCAGCAGCCAGTTCCCCATCAGCGGGCCGTTGATGCCGCCGGGCCCTTTGGGCGCCAGAGTATAGCCCATCTTTCCAACAACCTTCGAGACAGACGGATTCTCGACGATGTCGGTGATTTCGGCGGGCCAGATGAACCCTTGCGCGGCACGGCCGGTGGCGATCTCGCGCGCCCGCTCAGCAGCGTCGTAGTTCTCGACGCCGGGCGGCGCGTACTGTTTGAGGTCCTTCGTGAAGAACTTCAGCGCTGCCACGGCTTCCTTTGAGTTGAGCACGACCTTCCAATTATCGTCGAAGATGCGAGCGCCGAACGAGAACAGGACCGGTGTAAACTCGGAGACGACCGGGTTACCCTTGGCGCCGCGGATGACGAACCCGTACATCGGCGTGTTGGGGTTGTGGACCTTTTTCGCATTCGCAAGGACGTCGTCCCAGGTCTTGGGCTCCGAGACCAGGTCCTTGCGATACATGAAGAACTCGACGTTGCCCACCAGGGTGATGGCGTAGAGCTGCTTCTCCTTGGTCTTCTCGGTGGGCGGCACCGGGCCGCGAGGCGGTGGCCAGGTCCCCAGATCGTAGACCACCGGGAACACGTCCGGGTCGCGTTTGTACCCGAGCTCTTTCTCAAGTGGCGTGAGCCAGCCCTCGGACCCGAACTTGGGCATCCATGGGTCGTCGGCGATCAGGAGGTCGTAGGTTGAGGCATTGGCCTGGAATGTGGTGACGAGTTTCTCGTAGAGGGTCGGATATGGAAACTCCACCAAATCGATCTTGACGCCTTTCTCTTTCTCCCACATCGGGAGGATGACCTTGAGCCCCTTGGTCTCGCCGCCGGCCACGACCGCCATGGTCAGTTTTGCCAGCTTCGGCGGCACTTGCTGCGCGCCCAGGGGCAGGGAACCGAGGACGAGTACCATCACAACCAACAGCGCAATCGCTGGAATCCTCACGTTCACCCCTCCCTGCACTCATGTGCCTTGCCGAGCGAGTAGAACCGCCACCCCCTTTCCTGCAAGGTGACCGCCACATCTATCGTTCCGCGGAAACCGCGCCAGGTGATCAGTGGTGTTCTCCGACGCTGCCAGCCCGAGTCCTGCTGGACGACGTGCTGTCAACGCCACCGCCGCGCGTGATCCGGCGCCTGGAGTCGGTACGGTCTGTTCGGATTCAGATCTATGAGGATGCTTTCGACAATCCGTCCGTCGTGAATCTCGCCACGAAAGAGCCGCCCATCACGCGCAAACACCAGGCGACCGGCCTGATCCCAGTCCGCCCATCTGGCGCCCTCAACAGGGACAATCGCGCCGTTCGATAGGTACAGCGCAAACGTCTCGACGTAGGGACCTCCGGGCACTCGAAAATCGATCCCGACGGTGGTCACACGCAGACGGGCGCGGGCGTCGGGCGGCGGCCGCTCCCAGATCTCGGTCTGCTCGGTGCGCCATCCGGAGAGGCGCTCGAGGTGAAACGAGCCCTTCTGAACCATACTCCACCCGTCGCGCTTCATTCGCCGCGACCACACGAGCCAGTCTTCCCCTTGCGCCATCGGGTTTGGGGTCACGCGCAGCCATCGGGGCGGACGGTGGGCCGGATGAGGCGTCGCGGCACGCGGTCCATGATTCAACCACAGGTGAGTGTCGGATTCGAACAGGCCGCCGCCATGCCAGGTATCGCCCTTGGGCCACAGCGCGAGCGCCGTCAGGTACAGGAGGCCTGCTGACCGCCGTCCAGGCGTACGTATACTCTGGGTCACTGATCGTGCGTCCGGTGATCAAACCACTGCCCTTCCTGAAACTCGTCCCGGTCGGTGTGCCATAGGAGCACCTGCACCCACCGGGTTGGTCCCTTTCGGAAGACCGCGGCGACGGGGGCGGCCCGGGCCATGATAGCGTACAGCCGGCAGGGAACAGCGATGCTCCCGCGGAGGGACCGGCTCACGGGAGCGGAAGGTGAGACGCCGCAGTGTTGCCGGCCGGGGTCCGCCGTAGAAACCAGAGTGAGCCTCCGTGCAGAAACAGCGCCGTCACTACCGCGAGGCCAAACGCGCCGACCAGGCCTCTCGCTTCAAGTGTGCCGGCGATAACGAAGAAGAATGTCGCGAACGTGAACAGGCCGGCGATGACACCGCGCAGCAGACCGGTGGCAGCGGCCGGCCCCTCGAACGCATGGGTGAACACCGCGAGGACGGTCGTGTAGACCGGAAACGGGGTGAGCAGGCCGCTCAACTGCGGGCCCAATGCGGCCGCCGTTGCCGTGATCGTCACGACCATGGCCGTCGCGGCAATCATGCGGAGCGGAATCTCCCACCACGGCGCAACTACCGTGGCCAGCCGAAGTGGCTGTGCGGGGAGCAGGAGAAGCACGGCGGCGATGACCCCGACCACCGCCACAA
>JBOGSE010000167.1:0-20414 GCA_050694895.1 bacterium
GTGCTGGACGACCTCACCCTCAATGGGAAAGATCTCGATCGCATCATCGACATCAAGCGCGAGCTCCTCGAGAAGGAAGCCGTCCTCGAGTACATTCCGTTCGACGAAGGGATGGCCGAGATCGGCGGCCTTGGGAACCTGAAGGCCTGGCTGGAGAAGCGCCGGAAGGCCCATACGGCTGAGGCGCGTCGGTTCGGCATCACGCCGCCGAAGGGCGTGATGTTGATCGGGGTGCAGGGATGCGGCAAGAGTCTGGCGGCCAAGGCGATCGCGAGGGAGTGGGCTCTCCCGCTGCTCAAGCTGGAGCCCGGGCGTCTGTACGATCAGTACATCGGTGAATCAGAGAAGAACCTCGAACGGGCACTGGGCATGGCCGAGCGGATGGCCCCATGCGTGCTGATGGTTGACGAGATGGAGAAGGCGCTTGTCTACGGTGGCGGTGGGCACGCCGACGCCGGCCTGTCTCGGCGCATTCTCGGTCGCATCCTGAGCTGGATGCAGGACCGCAAGGCACCGGTGTTCGTCGTCGCCACCTGCAATGACATCTCGCAACTGCCGCCTGAACTGATGCGCAAAGGACGGTTCGACGAGATCTTCTTCATCGATCTCCCCACGGCTGCGGACCGAAAGGCGATCTTCGGCGTCCACATCAAGAGGAAGCGCGACCCGTCAAAGTTTGACCTCGACGCGCTGGCGGCGGCCTCCGAAGGGTTCAGCGGGGCGGAGATCGAGCAAGCCGTCGTCTCCGGCCTGTATGCGGCGTTCTCTGAAGGAAAAGAGCTCGACACCAGGCATATCCTGCACGAGCTGCAGGCGACCCGGCCGCTGTCCGTGACCAGGCATGAGGCGATTTCAGCGTTGAGAGAGTGGGCCGAGGGCCGGACCGTCGCCGCCGGCTAGCTTCAGAGGGGGCGCGTCCTTACCGCGGGCCGCGGAGGGTATATTTACCGCGGGGCCATGGACACGCTCAGGGATCTCGAACTGCTCATCCGATCGCGCTATCTAATCATTGCCATCGAAACCTTTGAAGTCCGGCGGGCCGAACAGGTCCTTCAGCGCATCGCGGCCAAACTGGACATCCCGTTCTACCTATGGACACTGGCCGACGGGTTGCGCCAGGCGGGCGCCGGCAATCCGGTGCCCGAGACCAAGACCGCTGTGCGCGCCCTCAGCAGCGTCAAGGAGTTCAAGGGCGAGGGCATCTTCTTCCTAAAGGACCTGCACCGCTTCCTGGGTGAACCGGAAGTCGCCGGCCGGCTCTTGGATGTCGCCTGGTCGTTCTCCGGCAGTCGAAGTACGCTGATCCTTGTCGCACCGCACATCAACCTTCCGGAGGAGGTCCGGGAACTGGCGGCACCATTCAAACTCGAGTTGCCTTCCACGGACGACCTCGCGGCGCTCACGAAGGAAGTCCTGAGCAAACTCTCGCACCAGCACCGAGTGAAAGTCGAACTGTCCGGCGACGACTTCGACCGACTCGTGGATGGCTTGAAGGGTTTCACCCTGTTTGAGGCCGAGCGGGCCGTTTCGCGATCGATCCTCGACGACCTGACACTCAACCGCAAGGACCTCGATCAAATTGTCGAGATCAAGAAGGAGCTTCTGGAGAAGGACGCCGTTCTTGAGTACGTGCCTGCCGACGATGGGATGGCCGAGGTCGGCGGCCTCACACACCTCAAGACCTGGCTGGAGAAACGCCGGAAAGCCTACACGGCCGAGGCCAGGCGCTTTGGAATCACGCCCCCGAAGGGTATCCTGCTTCTTGGGGTGCAGGGGTGCGGCAAGAGCCTGGCGGCCAAAGCGGTCGCCAGGGAGTGGGGCCTGCCGCTGCTCAAGCTTGAGCCGGGGCGGCTGTACGACATGTACATCGGCGAGTCAGAGAAGAACCTCGAGCGAGCGCTCACCATGGCGGAGCGCATGGCCCCATGCGTGCTGATGGTCGACGAGATGGAGAAGGCGCTTGTCTACGCCGGTGGCGGGCACGCCGACGCCGGCCTCTCGCGGCGGATTCTGGGCCGCATCCTGAACTGGATGCAGGATCGCAAGGCGCCCGTGTTCGTCGTCGCCACCTGCAACGATGTCTCGCAATTGCCTCCAGAGCTAATGCGCAAAGGGCGGTTCGATGAGATTTTCTTCATCGACCTGCCCGGCGGCGAGGATCGAAAGGCCATCTTTGCCGTCCACCTGAAGAAACGCAAGCGCGATCCATCGGGCTTCGACCTCGATGCGCTGGCTGCGGCTTCCGAGGGGTTCAGCGGGGCAGAGATCGAGCAGGCGATCGTCGCGGCGCTCTACACGGCCTTCGCGGAGGGGAAGGAGCTAACGACCCAGCACATCCTCAACGAGTTGCGAGCCACGCGACCATTGTCCGTGGTGAGGCAGGAGACCGTCGCCGAGCTCCGGCAGTGGGCCCGGGACCGAACCGTGATGGCCGGATGATGTTACGGCTTCTGCTTGCGATAGTGCTCTTGGTAGGGTTGGGTAGCGACGCCGGCAGCGCGCTGGCTGCACAGACGAGAATCCAGCCTCCGCGTTTCCTCCGGGTCATCGGCAGGCCCGGATGGACGCTTAGGGCGCTTGCCATCTCTCCGGACGTAGGGGTCGTGGCGCTAGGGGAATACACGCCCGACCGAAGCCCACCGATCATTCGCGTTTCCGTGTGGTCCGTGACGACGGGCCAGCTGCTGCGGTCGATACCTGTGCCAGAAGTTCCAGTCTCACTGGGCTTTTCTCCAGACGGCAGACGTCTCGTTGTTGCGACCTTTGGCGACACGGTCGTCATGGTCGACCCTTCGAGCGGTCGCATCGAATCCAGTTTCCGATCGGGCATCGCTCGTCACGATCGGGTCATGGTCATGCCCGACGGTCAGTCGGTCCTCCTCTCGGGTTCTGGCCAACGAGAGCAGTCCGTCGCTTTGTGGGATCTCGCTTCTGCCGCCCGCCGGTGGTCTGTAGAGTTGCAGACGTCGCCTTGCGGGCCGCTCGTCTTTCCCGATGGCAACCGGATCATCACGGGTCCCGACGCGTCGACCTGGAGCGGGACCCTCAGCCTGAGAGATACGCGGACCGGCCGAGTCATCCGAGACCTCAGATTGCACAGCGAACCGGAAAAGACGTTTTGCGCCCTGTCCCCCGACGGTCGGCTGCTTGCAGCCTACGGAACCTCGGGAAAGGTCAATCCGTGGGGCGGTACCATCCTTAACACCACCACGTGGAGACAGATCGTCGAGTTTCCACGGGGTGCCGACCGCTGGCCAGAGCACGTACTTCTGCAGGAACTGGCTTTCTCTCCCGACGGCCGCTTCCTGGCGGTGGCGGGGGATATGCCCGGAGGTGCGGCCGTGGAGATTCGACTGGCCCGGTCTTTCGCCCCTGTTGCGAGGATAAGTGCCGGTGGCGCGGGGGCAGTGCAGTTCTCAACGGACGGGAGCTTGCTGGCATTCCTCCAATCGTTTCCCAGGACCGCACCTGCCGTCGAACTGTGGGACGTGCGGCCAATGCGAGGCAGGCGGTAGGGACCCCTAAGTCCGCAAGAGTAATTGGCTTGATGTAGACTGAAGGCGCAGTGGACTTTGAAGGGTTTCTCGACGGGCTGCGCCGCGTGCCGGGTTATCAGGGCCAGATCGTCCACACGCGCTTTCTTCCTTCCCGCTCCGCGCGGTTCGGGACACCCGAACGGCCGCTGCATCCGCGGCTGGAGGCGTGGCTGCAGGACCGCGGCATCGCGCGGCTCTACACACACCAGGCTGCCGCCGTCGACGCGGTCCGACGCGGCGCGCATATCGCGGTGGTGACGCCGACCGCAAGCGGCAAAACGCTCTGCTACAACCTGCCCGTCCTCGATGCGCTGCTCGCCGACCCTGAGGGCCGGGCGCTCTACCTCTTTCCGACCAAGGCGCTTGCCCAGGACCAGCTCGATGCGCTGGCGGGGTTCGATCTTCCCGAGATTCCCGTCGCGACGTACGACGGTGACACACCCCAGAAGGAGCGTCGGGCCGCGCGCGAGGGTGCGCGAATTCTGCTGTCCAACCCCGACATGCTCCACGTCGGCATCCTGCCGCAGCACTTTCGATGGAAGCCGTTCATCGGCCGGCTGCGCTTTGTGGTCATCGACGAGATGCATGTGTACCGCGGAGTCTTTGGGTCCAACGTGGCCAACGTCCTGCGACGGCTTCGGCGCCTATGCCGGCTGCACGGCTCCAACCCGCAGTTCATCTGCACCTCGGCCACGATCGCCAACCCGCTGGAGCTCGCACAACGGCTGCTCAGTCTCCCCGTCGAGGTGATCGGTGAGGACGGCGCGCCGTCCGGCCCGCGCTGGTTCGCGCTATGGAATCCGCCGCTGATTGACGAGGCCCGGTCCGTGCGGAAGAGCGCTATCACCGAGGCCACGGGACTCTTCACCGACCTGGTGAGGCGAGACATTCGCACGATCGCGTTTACGAAAGCCCGCAAGGTGACGGAGTTGATCTCACGGTACGCATCGCGCCGGTTGAACGAAGCGGCGCCCGCCCTGGCGGCCCGGATCAGTCCCTACCGGGCCGGGTATCTGCCTGAGGATCGCCGGCGCATCGAGCGCCGCCTGTTCGACGGCGACCTGCTGGGCGTCGTGTCCACCAGCGCGCTCGAGCTCGGCATCGACATCGGAGGCCTCGACGCCGCGCTGCTGGTGGGGTTTCCCGGCACCATCGCGTCCATGTGGCAGCGGGCCGGCCGCGCCGGCCGCGGGACCGATCCGGCGCTGGCCGTGCTCATCGCCCAACAGGACGCGCTCGATCAGTACCTGATGCGATCTCCGCAGTATCTTTTCGAGCGCCCGTGCGAGCACGCGGTCATCGATCCGGAGAATCCGTACATCCTGGCGCGGCATCTGCGGTGTGCGGCGGCCGAGATTGCGCTCATCGAAGCCGATATGGCGCTCTTCGGCGCACGCGCCCGGGAACTCGTGGGACTGCTCACCGCTGCGGGCGACCTCAGCCCGCGCCGCGGCCGATGGTACTGGGCCAGTCACGGGCGCTATCCCGCGCAAAGTGTTGACATTCGCTCGGCGTGGGGCGAGGTCTTCCGCATCATGGAGGATCGCCGAACGATCGGCACCGTCGAGGCGGCGCGAGCATGGGAGCAGGTGCACCCCGGCGCCATCTATCTGCATCAAGGGGATGCGTACCTGGTCCGCGATCTCGATCTAAAGACCCGGGTCGCCCACGTCGCGCTCACCGCTGAGGAGTACTACACCCAACCCCGGACGACGATCGATGTGACGGTCGGATCGACGCGGGAAAAGAAACCCTGGGGCCCGACCCAGTTACGATTCAGCGAGGTCGAGGTCGCCACTCAGGTCGTGGCATACGCGCGCAAGCAACTGTTCACGGATACGGTGCTCGGCGTTGAGCCGCTCGACCTCCCACCGCAGCAGCTGCAGACGGCGGCGTTGTGGTTTGAGATTCCAGACGCGCTCGAGCAGCGCGTGCGCGCCGCGGGTCTGGACTTTGCCGGCGGCATCCACGCCGTCGAGCACGCCGCCATCGGCATCCTGCCGCTTTTCGCCATGTGCGACCGTCAGGATGTGGGCGGGGTGTCGTATCCGCTCCACCCGCAGACGCAGACCCCGGCAATCTTCATCTATGATGGCTATCCCGGCGGTGTGGGGATCGCCGAGAAGGGATTCGCGGTCATCGATACGCTCATGGCCGCGACACGTGACGTGATCGAGGCGTGTCCCTGCGAGGCCGGCTGCCCGTCGTGCATCCAGTCGCCAAAGTGCGGGAACCTCAACGAGCCGCTGGACAAGCGGGCGGCGCTGATGCTGCTGCAGGGATTGGTGGACCGCCCGCCCACACCGGCCGAGCCAGACGGAGCCGCAGGGGGGATCCCGCGCAGTCGGGCTCCGCGATGATGCAGCGCCTTATCGCGGTAATCGGTGAGAGCGCGTTCTCGCACCCGGATCACGCCGGACTCGCCGAGGAAGTGGGCGGCCGCATCGCCGCGGCCGGCTGCGGCCTGATCTGCGGCGGCCTTGGCGGCGTCATGGAAGCGGCATGCCGCGGCGCGCGCCGCGCCGGCGGGCTGACCATCGGCGTTCTCCCTGGAGCCGACGCCTCGGAGGCCAATCCACACCTCACGGTGGCCATCCCCACCGGCAGCGGTCAGATGCGCAACGTGATCATCGTGCTCGCGGCGCAGGCGGTGATTGCTATCGGAGGCGGGGCGGGGACGCTTTCTGAGATCGGGCACGCGCTGCGCCTGGGCCGCCCGGTTGTGGGACTGCGCACCTGGGAGGCGGCCATCGCGGGCCGGCGGGCCGGGGTGCAGCATGCCGCGACAGCGGAGGAGGCCGTCCGGCTGGCGCTCGACCCCGCCGCGACCGGGCGGAGACTGGAGCCGTGACCGTTGCCGGTACGCTCTACCTGGTCGCGACGCCCATCGGCAACCTGGAGGACATCACGCCGCGCGCCGCGCGCATTCTGAAGGAAGTCAGCGCGATCGCATGTGAAGACACCCGCCGCACCCGCGTGCTGCTCGAGCACCTCGACGTGCGCACGCTTATCTTCAGCATGCACGGGCACAACGAGCGGAGGAGGATTCCGCAGATTCTCGCCATGCTGCGG
This sequence comes from bacterium, assembly GCA_050694895.1. Lineage (GTDB taxonomy): Bacteria > Sysuimicrobiota > Sysuimicrobiia > Sysuimicrobiales > Humicultoraceae > JBQTJP01. The sequence goes on from JBOGSE010000167.1 coordinate 6,609, forward strand.
GAAGGAAAGGACGTCGCCGTGGTGAGCGACGCCGGGATGCCGGGCGTCGCCGATCCAGGCGGCGCGCTCGCGGCAGCCGCATCGCGGGCCGGCGTGCGCGTCATGCCCATTCCCGGGCCCAGCGCCGTCACCGCGGCCGTCGCCCTGGTCGATTTTCCCGCCGAGCGGTTCGCGTTCGTTGGCTTTCTGCCGAGACGGCGCGCCGAGCGCAGGCGCATGCTCACCTCGCTCGCCTCGCTTCCGATGGCGCTGGTCGCGTTTGAGGCGCCGCACCGCGTGCACGAGGCGCTGGCGGACATCGAAGAAATCCTCGGCGCGCGCCGCATGATTCTCGCGCGGGAACTCACGAAGGTCCACGAAGAAGTCCTGCGGGGCACTGCGGCCGATATCCGTGCGGCGCTTGCGGATGAACCGCGCGGAGAGATCACGTTGGTGGTCGAAGGCGGCGCCGGATCCGATGCGACTCCGGCGCTGCAGCCGGACGTGTTCCTGGAGCGCCTGCTCGCGCAGGGGCTGTCGCGGCGGGATGCCGCCCGGGCGCTGGCGGTTGCCTACAATTTGCCGTCGAGGGAAGCCTATCGGCTCGCGGTCGAGAAGGGCACTCCGGGCGAGGATTGACGTGCCGCTCCTGCCTGAACCCCGTGATGTCGTGGCGGTCTACGACGCCACGAACGAGTTCGAGGCGATGACGATCCGCGATCTGCTTGGCGCCGCGGGCATCCGGGCGATGATCCGCTCACGTCATGTGCCGGGCTACGACGTCCCGACGATGACCGGCGATCAGGCCGGCATCTGGGCCGACATCCTGGTTCGTCCCGAGCACGAGGCAGAGGCGCGGCAGGTCATCGCCGACTACCTGGCGTCGCTGCAGAGCGCAGGCGAGGAGAGTGAACCCCTTCCAGACTGACGCGGAGGGTGCGGAGCATGGCAGCCGAGTATAGACCCATCCCCCTCGACTTTCCCCGCCTGACCGCGGAGACGCAACTCGAGCGGATGCGTGACTTCGCCGCCTGGATAATGCGGCGGCGTACGGTGCGGCAGTTCTCGGCCGAGCGCGTGCCCATGGAGATCATCGACTCCGCGATCGCGGTAGCATCCAGCGCGCCGTCGGGGGCAAACCGCCAGCCGTGGACGTTCGTCGTCGTGAGCGATCCGGACGTCAAGCGCCGGATCCGCGAAGCCGCCGAGGCCGAAGAGCGCGAGAGCTACGAGGGCCGCATGCCCGACGACTGGCTCGAGGCGCTCGCGCCGCTTGGCACCGACTGGCACAAAGAGTTTCTGGAGGTCGCGCCGTGCCTGATCGTGGTCTTCCGGCAGGATTACGGCGTGAGCGCCGGCCCGGACGGCGCCGACCAACACGTGAAGCACTATTACGTCATGGAGTCGGTTGGTATCGCGTGCGGGTTCCTGCTTGCGGCCCTGCATTGGGCCGGCCTGGCCACTCTCACCCACACGCCGAGCCCGATGGGCTTTCTTGCGACCATTCTGGGCCGGCCAAAGAACGAGAAGCCGTACCTGTTGATCCCGGTCGGCTATCCCGCGGCGGATGCGGTTGTGCCGCAGATCCCCAAGAAGGCGCTCGACCAGGTCCGCATCACTAAGTGACTATGAACAGATGGGGATTGTGATAGACGTCCCTCGATGCTAAAATGGGGCAAGTTCAGCGGGGCAATGACGAAGCGGGAGTAAGCGTCCAGATCGTCTGAGCGAGCCGGGATCGGTGGAAGCCGGCGACGAGAAGGCGCCGAACATGGCTTCCGAGCCTTCGGGCAAACGCCGTGCGGTCAGTAGCCCGAACGGGTGCTCCCGAGATCGAGCACGAGTGGCCCCGGATTGCCCGTGGTCACTCGATGAGGCGCGGCGCCGCGAGGCACGCGCGCGATCTGGTGGTAACACGGAGACCTTCCGTCCGGTGGACGGGAGGTCTTTGAGTTCTACGGCGCCTGCTGGTGCCCGGACACGATGCGGGAGGAACCATGCCGTTTGCACATCTGGTCGGTATCTTTCCAAGGTCCGAGAAGGTCGTCGAGCTCACGCGGGCTGTCGAGCGCAAGCGCGCGGGGACCGACGAGCTCGCCGCGGCCATCGCCAACGACGAGCAGAGCGTCATTGCGATCCAGCGTGAGGCCGGGCTGGACTACGTTGTGGATGGCCAGTTCCGCTGGCAGGATCTGCTGCGGCCGTTGAGTGACGGCATTCCGGGGATGCACCCCGGAGGCATCGTGCGCTGGTTCGATAATAACTCGTTCTACCGGCGGCCGGTCATTACCGACATGCTCCGGCCGACCGGTCAGGCGGTGCTGTCGGTGCTGAATGTGAAGGCGCTTGCCGGTTTGCGGTGGAAGGCCGTGCTGCCGTCGCCGTTCGCCCTGGCCAGCCTCTCGGAGAATGCATCGGGCCGGAGCGCCAACCAGGTCCTCGACGACGCCTCGGCGGTCATCAGGGCCGAGGCACACGCGCTTGGGGCGGCGGGCTGCGCGTATCTCCAGTTCAGCGATCCGGTGCTGGTCACCCGGGCCGCGCCCGCCGAGGTCGCGCGTGCGCGGACGGCGCTTGAGAAGGTGACGAACGGCATCCGGCTGCGGACCGCGTTGCACACGTTTTTCGGCGATGTCGGGCCGTTGTTGGGTGAGTTGGTGAAGTTTCCGGTGGATGAGATCGGCGTCGATCTGTACGCCGGGTCGCTCAACGGGGCCGCCGACGGTCTGCGGAACATCGCGGCCGGCAAGACGCTCCTGGTGGGAGCGATGGACGGACGCAACTCGCTCATCGAGGACGCGGCGCTGCTCGTGGATCAGGCGCGGCGGGTTCGCGACCGGCTGGGCGCCGCCGATGTGGCCCTGGTCCCAAACTGCGATCTGGAGTTCCTGCCGTGGGATGTTGCGGCGGCAAAGACGCGGCGGCTCGGTGAAGCGGCCGAGACGCTGCGGCGGGGGTGATGATGATGGCAACAGACGTGTTTCCGACACAGGAGATCGGCAGCCTGGCCAAACCGCCGTGGCTGGTGAAGGCGACGCGCGGGCAGCGGCCGTCAGAGGCAGACCTCCGCGAGCTCGACCGCTGGGCCGAGCGGCTGGGCATCGAGGGCACGGACGAGTTGAAGGCGCTGCTGGCCTCAGACCACCCCGACAAAGAGCGCGTGCGCGACTGGGGCGCCCTGTTCGCCATCCGCCTCCAGGAGGCGGCCGGCCTGGATGTGGTCTATGACGGCGAAGCACGCCGGGTCGAGATGTATGAGTATCCCGTGCGGCGCATCGCCGGGTTCCATTTCTATGGACACGTGCGGTCGTTTGACAATCGGTACTATCGTAAGGCGGCCGTGGTGGATCGGGTGCGGCTGATCGAGCCGTTTCATCTCGATGAGCTCCGATTCGTCAAATCGGTTGCGCGGAAGCCGGTAAAGATCCCGATCACCGGGCCGTACACGCTGGCCGACTGGTCGTTCAACGAGTATTACCTGAAGACCGTTGATCCGGCGGTCCGTGACCTCAAGGCGCGGACCCTTGCGGCGAAGCAGGCGTTTACCCTCGACCTCGCGCGCGAAGTCCTGCAGCCGACGCTCCAGGCGCTGGCGTCCGCCGGCGCCGACTGGATCCAGATCGATGAGCCGGCGGCCGCGACGCATCCGGAAGAGGTCCCGATTCTCGTCGAGGCGTTCAACGAGGCCGTCCGCGACGTGAAGGCCAAGTTGAGCATTCACATCTGCTACAGCGACTACAGACTCCTCTACCCGGATCTGCTGACGATGCGGGTGGACCATCTGGCCCTGGAGTTCAAGAACACCGGAGACTTTGACGTCGTGCAGCTCTTTCGTGAGCAGGGAGATCGGCGCGAGCTGGGCCTGGGAGTGCTGGATGTGCACTCCGATGTGATCGAGACTCCGGAGGACATCAAGGAGAAGCTGCTCGGCGCGGCGGCCGTGCTGGGCCCGGAGCGGATCTGGGCAAACCCGGACTGCGGGCTGCGGACACGAACCTGGGATGTCGCCTTCGCAAAACTGCAGAACCTCGTCGCCGGCGCCCGGCTTGCGCGGGAGACGCTGGCGGTCAAGAGGTAACGACCATGCCGAAGTTCTATATCACCACGCCGATCTACTACGTGAATGACGTGCCGCATATCGGCCACGCCTATACGACCATTGCCGCCGACGTCGCCGCGCGGTTCCACCGGCTGGCCGGATGGGAGGTCTTCTTCGCGACCGGCACCGACGAGCACGGCATCAACATCGAGCGGGCCGCGCGTGCGAATGGCGTTGCGCCGCAGGACTGGGCAGACCGTATCTCTCAGGCCTTCCGCGTGCTCTGGGGTCAGCTCAACATCGAATACGACGGATTTATCCGCACGACCGACCCGGGTCATGCCAAGGTGGTGCAGCGCGTCTTCTCCCGGCTCTACGAGCGCGGTGATATTTACAAGGGCACCTACGAAGGCTGGTACTGTCCGCCGTGTGAATCCTTCTATCCTGAAGGTGAGCTTGGGCCAAACCGTACATGCCCGATCCACACGACCAGGCAGGTTGAGTGGAATGCCGAAGCGTGTTACCTGTTTCGGCTGTCCAAGTATCAGGACTGGATTCAGGGGCACATTGAGCACCACGCGTCTTTTGTCGAGCCTTCTGCGCAGCGGAACGAGGTGTTGAGCTTCGTGCGCTCGGGGCTGCGCGACATCGCGGTCAGCCGTTCCACATTCAAATGGGGCATCCCGCTGCCCTTTGATCCAAGCCAGGTAGCTTACGTGTGGGTCGACGCCCTGCTCAACTACATTACGGTGGCCGGGTTCGGGGACGATGACGCGCAGTTCCGCCGGTTGTGGCCCGCCGATGTGCATCTCGTGGGCCGGGATATCCTTCGGTTCCACGCGGTGATCTGGCCGGTGGTGCTGCACGCGGCCGGTTTGGAGCCGCCGGGGCAGGTCTACGCGCACGGGTTTCTGACCTTTGGCGGGCAGAGGTTCAGCAAGACGCTGGGGATCATCCTCGACCCGCTTGGTGTGAGCCGCGAGCTGGCCCAGGCCTCCGGAGCCGAGCAAGCGGTAGCCGTTGACGCGCTGCGCTACTTCCTGTTGCGTGAGGTGCCCTTCGGCGCCGATGGCGACTTCAACCAGCCGGCGCTGGTCGGCCGGTTCAATGCCGATCTCGCCAACGATTATGGGAATCTCCTCAACCGGACGCTCCCACTTGTGGTGCGCGACTTCGGCGGCCTGCTGCCGACCCCGGGTCTCAGCGAAGGGACCGACCGCGCGCTCAAGGACCTGGCCCCCGAAGTGGTGCAGGCGACATTCGAGCATGTCCGCAGACTCAACTTCAGTCAGGCGCTGGCCGAGATCTGGCGCCTGCTGGCGGCGGCCAACAAGTACCTTGATGAAGAGGCCCCCTGGACGGCGAAGCGACAGGGACGCGCGGGCCGGGCGGGCACCATTCTCTACAACACGCTGGAAGCACTGCGTATTGCCACGATCCTGCTGTCGCCCGTTCTCCCAACGGCGACGCAGCGCGCGTGGGATCAACTCGGTATTCCCGAACCCCTCAATGCGCAGCGCCTCGAGGACGCCCGTCGATGGGGAGGCCTCCACCGAGGGGCCCCGGTTCGGGGAGGCGACCCGATCTTTCCGCGGATCGAGCCCCGGCCGAAGGTCGGGATCTCAGAGGCCGCCGACGCGGCAAGGACCGCGCCGGCAACACCGCCGGCACCCGCAAGACCGCCCGCGTCAGCAGTGCCGCGCGTGCCGGCCGTGCCCGCCACGCCAGCGCCGCCGCCATCTCCGCCCGCGACCTCAGCCCCTCCACAGGCCGCCGCGGTTCCACCCGCGGCGGCAGCGCGGACGGTCGCGGTTCCCCGGGTTCCGCCGCCTGCTCCACAGGCACCCGCCGGTCCATCCACGCCCCAAGCCCCCGCTGCCCAAAAGCCAGGTGCCGGGGCGCCTTTGGAGATTACGATCGATGAGTTCAAGCGGCTCGATATTCGCGTCGGCGAGGTGACCGCGGCCGAACGCGTCGCGGGTACGGATAAGCTCGTCAAGCTCACGGTCGACATCGGGCATGAGACCCGGACACTTGTGGCAGGCATTGCCACACACTATCAGGCCGCCGATCTCATCGGCCGCCGCATCGTCGTGCTGGCAAATCTCAAACCCCGCCAGGTGCGCGGCGTGGAATCGCGCGGCATGCTACTTGCTGCCACCTGGGGGGACGACGTGGCCATTCTCAGCGTCGATCCGAAGGCGCCGAAGGGCGCTACCGTCTCGTAAAAAGCCCTGAGGGCCCACCACGCGTGGACCCCCAGGGTCGTTTTTCCCTCCTGAGTTCTCTCAGGAGGTCTTTCGAACCGGCTCACTCATCAGCACGCTGTCGAGTTCGCACTCAATCTGCTGACGAGGGCCCTCACCGGGCCATGCGACCTGGCCAGCGTGGCTTTCATCGTGGCAGGCTCGGATCGCCGGCCGGCCTGATCGATTGCGACGGCCGTGATCGTCAATTCGGCGTTGGGGATGCGGATGGTCTCGTTGAACGTCACCGACCAGTTTCCCGACGCGTCCGCCGTGGTCGTCGTCTGGCCGTAGGTGCCCCTCAGGCTGAAGACCAGCACCGACCCTTGGTAGTCCACCTGGACCTCTACACGACTTCCGGGCGCGGCCGTGCCCCGGACCACGATCGGGCTCCCGAGGCGCGTTCCTGCCGCCGGAGAAGTGATCACAGGCCGTGCAACTTGATCCGTAACAAACGTGAGCCGCGTGCTCGCTTCGGCCTGGCTCGTGGTCCCGTTCCTGGTCAGCCTCACGATAATGCGCGCGTTCTGGATCACATCGCGCTCGCGGCGCCGGACGGTGTGGGTGCCGATGTAGGTGCCAGGCTGATCGCTGGCTTCGCTCATCGCGATGTTCTCCTCGACGCCTTCGATCGTGAACGAGGCCTGACCACCAGGCTCGCCGACCATCCTGACGGTCAGGACGTCACGGGGGCGCAGGGCCGTCGTGGGATGGATCGTGACCGACCTGATCAGCGACGACTGTGACACACTGGTGGTAAAGGCGTACTCTTCATCGATCACGTTGCCCGCCTTGTCGGCCAGGACGACCCGAACATGGACCCGCCCCGTCAGCGGCTCCGGTGGGTTGTACGCCATGGCGGTCTCGGTCATCGAGGTTTGCGCTGTCACATCGCGGCCGTTGACGATTAACCGGCTGCGTGATGGGTTGATACCCGACGCGCCCTGATCCTCGAACGCGATGAGGATGTTGGGCCGCATGTTGTTGATGGTCGCGCCGCCTTGGGGGAAACGCTGAACGATACGCGGCGGCAGGCTGTCGATCGTTACCGGATTGCCCGCCTGCACGAGCGGAGCCTCCTGACCGTTCACGCGGAGACGGCCCACGATCGCGGCCTCAGCGACGCTGTCCTGTGTGCGGACAGTGTAGATGCCCTGGTAGGTGCCCGGCGCGATTTCGCGCATCGGCACGCCAGAGGCAACGCCGAAGATGTCAAAGGTGGCCACGCCACCGGGCGTTCCGCGGAGAGTCACGGTCAGGTTGGAGCCCGCACGGAGTGGGGCTGTCGCGGTGTGCACAAAGGATGTGATCCGCGCGGGTCCCGCGGGAGGCTGTGGCGGCACCGGCTGAGGCGGTTGCGCCTGCGCCACGGTCGCGTCCACAGCCAGGACCTGATTGGTCTGCGGGTCGAGCGTCAACTTGACATCCATGCCCGGCCGCAGCTGCTCGCGGGCTGCCTCGCGGCCGCTCATCGTAAACTGCACGTTACTCGCAAACGTGAAGACCGTTCCATCGGCAAGGGCAATAGAGCGGGCGGTAATCGCGTCGATCTTCCCCGCCACGCCCCGGACCTCCACACGGATCCGCATCGCCCGGCCGGCGGCATCCGCCGCGACTCGGACAAAGTTTCCCTGCCTGACTTGATCGAGGCTCACCGAGCCTCCCTGCCCGGTCCCGACGTCAATCCGGGTGATCGCCGTGTTCGCGGTGATCACAAAGGTGTGAATGACGCCATCGCGCTCAACGAGCAGGCGTGACGCCTGCAGGTCAACGCGCAGCACCCTACCCTCGATAACGGTGCGGTCTGGTGCGGGTGGTTGCGCCGGCGGCGGTGCGGGCTGCGCAATCGGTGGCACAGGGACCGGCTGAGCCGTCCCCGACGACACATAGACAACGCTCGCGGCGGGATCCCAGTCCACGCGGGCACCCATCGCCTCGCTGACGAAGCGCAGGGGCACAAGGGTGCGCCCCCGGGCAATCATCGCGGGGACGTCGAGCATCACGACGCGGCCATTGACGACCGCCTGACGGCTCCCGATGATCAGTTGAACCTGCGTATCACCGCGCTGCGTTGCTACGAGGTTGTTCGCAGGATCCCACTGCACCGTCGCTCCGAGCTGCTCGAAGACCCCCCGGAGCGGCACGAGGACCCGGCCCCCCACCATAACCGGGGGCTGGTCAAAAGCCACGATCTGACCATCGACGAGCACACGCACGCCTTGCGCACGTGCCGGAACGAGCGGCAGGGCTGTCAACAGGCTCAGCCCTACTATGAGCACTAGCAAGCGCCTACCCATGTCGTGATCCTCCTTGGTGGTCTCGTACAAGGCGATCAGCCCTCGCCGTTGCGCTCGCGCAACAGATCGAGCATCGCCTCCAGTGTCTTGATACGCAGTCGGCGGTCGCTGATCAGCCCGGGTTGATCGTCGCTCAAGGCAAAACGGTCCAAAATCGCCAGGTCGTCGATGTTCGTCGGGCTCGGCGCGGCCCGGCCGGTCATCAGCTTCAGGTCGCGCCTGTACCGCTCGAGCGACTCCTCTAAATGCGCGATGCGCTCCGGCTGCTGCATCGACCCATCCTAGTCCCACTTACCGTGCTGTATCTGCGCGAAGATCGCCTGGCGCAGCATCTGGACATGCCGCATGTCGTTCTGCATGGGCTCCGTGCGTCGGATGGTCTCCATGGACATGGCCCTCACCCTCTCCACGCCTACTTACCCTGCTCCAGCGGCCGGCAAACAGGCTGCCGGCACACGGGAATACGCCAGGGAGGCAGGTTTCGTTCGGCTGTGCGGTGGGGAAAACGGTGCGGCGTGCCGTTGGTTCACTGGCTGCCGTCGTCCAGAAAAGGAGCGGGTAGAGGGGCGGAGAACCGAGATGGCAAGGCTGTGCATTCAAGGCACCCCGGCGACTCGCCGTGGCGCGTTGGGAAATGGGGGACTCAGGTGGCCGACCACAGGTCTGGACCGCAATCACACGCCGAGGCGGAACGCATCGAACTGACCATCCCTGCCCGACCCGAGTACATCGCCGTGGTCCGGCTGGCGGCGGCCGGGGTCGCGGGCCGCACGACGCTATCATTTGACGATATCGAAGACCTGAAAATCGCCGTCAGCGAGGCCTGCACGGCCGCCATTCTCGGTGGGGATCAGCAGGTGCATGTGCGCTTCGAGGTCGCCCCCGACCGGCTGGAGATTCGCATCGCACACGGCGCACCGCCGGCCGCTTCCAATGAGGAACGCGAGATGGGCCTTCTCCTCATGCGTTGCCTGATGGACGACGTCCGTACAGATACCGAGGGCACAGACTACGTCACCTGGCTGACGAAGCGCCTGCCCCGGTAGCGCGCATGCCCGCCCGCACGCGGTCGACGGTGAAGGATCGCGAGGCCCTCCGCCGGCTTTTCACCAGGTACTGGCGCACGAAAGACCCCGCGCTCCGGCAGCAGCTCGCTCTGGCTCACGACAACCTGGCGACGTTTCTGGCACGCAAGTTCGCCGAGCGCGGCGAGCCCCTGGAGGATATCATGCAGGTCGCGCAGATCGGCCTGCTCGGGGCCATCGATCGGTTCGATCCGACCCGTGGCATCGAGTTCTCAACGTTTGCGACCGCCACCATCCTGGGGGAGATCAAGCGGTACTTCCGTGACAAGTCCTGGTCCATTCACGTCCCCCGCCGCTTGCGCGAGCTCAACAACTCACTCATGCGCACGGTTGAGGGCCTGGGCCATCAACTCGGGCGATCGCCCACGATCCCCGAGATTGCCGAGGCGGCGGGCGTCTCGTTTGAAGAGGTCGTGGCGGCGCTGGAAGTTGGCCAGGCGTACAACCCTGTCTCGTTGGACGCCGAACTGGCCGGGACTGGAGGCGACGACGCGCCTCCCCTCAAAGAGCAGGTGGGCGCCGTCGACCCCGAGATGGGACGGTTGGAGGATCGGCAGGCGATCGAGCGGGCGTTGAGCAAGCTCCCCGAACGCGAGCGGACAGTGCTCAGAATGCGATTCTACGAAGAGCGCTCGCAGGCCGAGATCGCCCGCCGTCTCAGCATCTCGCAGATGCACGTCTCGCGCCTCCAGCGGGAGGCCCTGCGGCTGATGCGCACGCTCATGAGCGGCTGACTTACGGCGCCGCCGACACTCTCTGGTCGAGCACCCAGGTCATCTCCACAACGGTCCCCTGGGGGCCGGTGTGCGTGTTCGTGCTCTCGGTGAATCCTTTCATGATGCGGGTGCCGCGGCCGCGCCCGCGATCGACGGGCGGCCGCCACCGCCCAGCATCGCGGACGCTGATCATCAGCCGGTCCCCCTGGCGCTCGCCCTGAATCGTCAGCGCCCCCTGCCTGCCCTGATAGGCGTGCTCGACGACATTGAGCGCCGCCTCGCCGACGGCCATGACCACGTCCTCAACGCGTTCGGCGGAAATCCCCATTCGCTCGGCATAGGCCCGGACCACCCTCCTGATCCTTCGCAGGTTCGCCGGGGCCGCGCGGAGGGAGAAGAACAACGGCGCATCAACCGGAAGCGAATCCACGACGAGGAGTGCGATGTCATCCTGCGGCGATCCCCCGTCCAGGACTCGTGCGAGCAGCATCTCCGTCGCGTGCCCTGGCGGCTCGGTCGCGGTCGCCACCGCGGCTTCCTGAAGGCGCCGTTCGCCCTCCAGGACATCACGCGACGCTTCGATCAACCCGTCCGTGTATGCGATCAGGCGGGTCCCGGGCTCGAGCGCAATGTGGGTCTGCTCATAGACCGTCGCCGTCGAGATTCCGAGGAGCGGTCCGGTGGACTGCAGGGCCTGCGCCCGGCCGCGGGCGACGATATACGGAGGAGGATGTCCCGCGCCCGCATATGCCAAATCGCCGGTGAACGGATCGAACAGACCGATCCACACGGACAGCTGAAGGCTGTCGGGAAGCATCGCCAGGAACCGATTGGTGGCCATGAGGATCTCGTGGGGCCGCTGCTCTTCGAGCGCAAACGCGCGGATGACATTGCGGACCTGGCCCGTGATTGCGGCCGCGGGGACGCCGTGCCCTGCTACATCCCCGACGCTCAGCAGCACCCGGTCGTCGGGGAGAAGTGCCGCATCATACCAGTCTCCGCCGATGTTGGCTTCAGGATCAGCGGGCCGGTACAGCGCCGCGACCGACATGAGGGGCGCTTTCGGGAGTTCTGTTGGCAGCAATGCTCTTTGCAGCGTCTCGGACAGCTCCCCGGCCCTCCGTTGGATCTCATCGAAGAGCTGGAAGCGCGAAATCGTGACAGCGAGTTGGTCGGCAATGGACTGCACTGTGCGCGCGTGCTCCCCGGTATAGAACCCCGGGGCGTGGTGGCCGAGGTTCAGCGTTCCAATTGTCCGGCCCCCAACCGACAAGGGCACGATGAGATATGACCGGATGCCGGAGGCGCCCGCCCGTCGGTCTTCTTCGAATTCGTCTATCGTGCTGGCATCATGACGCACCAGGGGCCGCTGCGTTTCGAGGACCCAGCCGGGCGCCGTTCCGGTCGCCGGCCGTTCCAGCGGCGCGGCGACGCCTGGTGCCGGCCCTTTGATGTAAGGCGTGACCAGAATGTCCGGGGTGCGCCCCCGCAGCGACACGGTGACCCAGGTGTATGGAAGCAATAACTGGAGCGATTCGGCAAATTCGTCGAACACCTCGGCAAGATTGGGCTTGCTCGCTGCGATGGCGATCACACGACTGATCGCCTGGACCCGCCTCGCCTCCCGCTCCGCAGAGAGCCGCGCGGTGCGCTCGGCCTCGTGCAGACGCGCATTTTTGATCGCCACGCCGGCTCTGTCGGCGATCACCGACGCCAGCCTGAGATCTTCCTGATCCCAGGTCCGCGGGGAATCGCTCCCGACGGCAAAGAGGCCCAGCGTCTCGCCTCCCACTCTGATCGGAACGGTTAGTCCCCCGTGCACATTGAGCTGTGCAAAGATCTCCTCCAAGAGAGGCGTCTCTGGAAGCAGCTGTTGCACCAGCGGGTCATCGGCATAGATGGCGATTGGACCGGGAGCGTCGAGGATGCGTGCGACCAGCGGATTGTCGCGACGAAGAGGAGACTTGTCCGATGCCGCCTTGAGGCGACGGACCTTTTCGGGATCCGGGTGATAGGCCGCGGCCAGACGAAGCTCTGGGCGAGGAGGCTCGATCAGCGCAATGGCGGCCCAGTCGCCGAGGCTGTCCGTGGCACGCCTGGTAATGGCATCAAACATGGCGGTCAGATCGAGCTCGCGGGCAAACTGCACCATGAGACCGTCGACCAACCGCGCCGAACGCTCCCGCCGCCGTCTCTGGACCTCCAGCCGGTCTCGGTGGATCGCCGCGGCCACCCGATCGGCTACCGCTTCGATGGTCCGGATATCTTCGTTGTTCCATCCCCGTGGGCGTTTCGTGAAGGCGGCCAGGCAGCCCAGATACTCCGCGCCAAATCGCAAGGGAGCGGCCAGGACGGCCGCCAGCCCATGTCGGTCGAACCATTCCGTAGCGGCCCGCGACTCAGGAATCAGCAGCCCCGGATTTCGTGGGGTCAGGACGAGCGGTCGCGACGCCGCGGCGACTTCTCCCACCAAGGGATCCTCCAACAGTGCCAGTGGCCCGCCAAGCTCATCGTGGACGGCACGATTCGTGCCGGCGGCGCTCCGGATGAGCCGTAGTCTTTCGCCATCCGACTCGTTCACCACGAGTGCACACGGGTCTCCCAGGAACTCCTCGACCCGCTGGCAGATCACCTGGAGTACCCAACCCCGCTCCTGCCCGGTGGCCAGCAGGTCGGCGACCGCGACGATAAGCGCTTCAGACCGGGCCTCGCGCTGCGTGGCAATGAGGTCTCTCCGCAGCCGCGCCTGGTAGCGCCTGTACTGGTCGCCCGCGCCGGCGACGACAATGCCGCCGATGAGAAAGAGCGCAGAGGGGATGGCGTCAACCTGCAACTCCTGCAGGGTAAGACCAGGAGGGCCCACCAGAAAATAATCCACGAAGAAGGTGCTGACAACCGCTCCGGTCAGCCCCGCGAGCAGGCCGCCAAGATAGGCGACGAACAGCAGCGCGACCATGTAGAGGAACGTATATGGGTAATCGTAGCTGAGCCGGATGAGCGCGGCGAGGCTCGTGACCAGCGCGGGTATCAGGATCCCCAGCGCGAGGGCCAGGATGATCCTGGCCAGGGACACAATCGGCTTTACGTTTTCAGGGGTCCCTTCGCCCATGCCCGGGCCGCCTCAAGGGCTTCGCTCTCGGTCTTGAAGACCGGAAACACCTCGTTGAGGCCGGTGATCGAGAACATCCGCTCTATCTGAGGCCGGTTGTAGATCAACCCGACGTTCCCGCTGGTATTCACGTCACGAATCCGTTTGAGCGCCGCGCTGAGGATCGAGAGCGCTGTGCTGTCTAGATACGTCGTCTCTGTGAGATTCACGAGCAGGCGGCTATGCCCCTCTGACAACAGGCTGTCGATGGCGGATTTAAGTTTGGGAGAGGTGTAGAGGTCGAGCTCGCCCCCCACATCCACCACCACAACATCTCCGACCATCCGGGAATTCAC
>JBOGSE010000168.1:0-1395 GCA_050694895.1 bacterium
GTGCCTCCCGGATGTCCGTTTCACCCCCGGTGTCCCTGGTTCGAGCCGGGCCTGTGCGATGTGGTCCGTCCCGACCTCTCGCCGATTGGGTCGCAGGAAGCAGCGTGTCTTGTGGCGGCGCGGGACGGAGGCCTTCGTGACATGTCCGCGGAATCGAAGAAAGGGTATTGACAGATTCCGGAGGGCATCACGGACTTCGCAAAGAGTCACCCAAGAATGGCACCACGCGCACCAGAATCGTCCGAGCGCGCATTTCCGACGATGGGTGCGCGACGAAGGGGATCTGGTGGCCTATCGTGCTATACAGCCGCGGCCAGGCGATGCAACAACCCCGTGGTATAAGGGCCATGGACCCATATCTGCGGTCTTCCATGGCTCGGCTCTCCGATCACGAGCTCGTCGCGCGGGTGAAACAACTCGTCACGCGCGAGCGAGAGGTCACGGTGACCCTCATCGCCCATCTGGCGGAGCTCGACGCGCGGCGTCTCTACTTGGCCGAGGGTTACTCGTCGCTGTTCGTCTACTGCACGCAGGTCCTTCACCTCTCCGAGCACGCCGCCTACAGGCGCATCACGGCCGCCCGGGCCGTGCGGAAGTTCCCGGTGATTCTCGAGGGACTCAGTGAGGGATCCGTGAACCTAACGACCGTAGTGCTCCTGGCGGCGCACCTAACCACTGAGAATCACCGGGACCTCCTCGATGCCGCAAGAGACAGGACCAGGCGACAGGTCGAGGAGCTGATCGCCCGGCTGCGCCCGCAGCCAGACGTCCCGGCCTCCGTCCGCCGGCTTCCGAATGCACGTCCTGCTTCTGCACCACCCGCGGCACAGGATGCCGCAGCAGACTCCACACCAACCAATGACGCGCAGGAGGTTGCATCCCTGGAACGAATGACCCTGGCGCCCGCACCACCTCCGGCGCGGCCGGCGGTCGTCGCGCCCCTCGCACCCCAGCGCTATAAGATCCAGTTCACTGCCAACAGCGAGACCTACGAGAAGCTGCGGCGCGCGCAGGACCTCTTGCGCCACCAGATTCCGGACGGAGATGTCGGCCAGATCATCGATCGGGCCCTGACGGCGCTGCTTGATGACCTCGCCAGGAAGAAGCTGGCCGCCACGGACCGTCCGCGCGAGAGTCGCGGGACCGCCCAGGGCGCGCGGCACATCCCAGCGACGGTGAAGCGCGAAGTCTGGCGCCGAGACGGCGGGCGGTGCGCCTTTGTCGGCAGCAATGGCCGCCGCTGCACGGAACGAGGCTTCCTGGAGTTTCACCACGTGGTGCCCCATGCGGCGGGCGGCGAGCCGACGGTCGATAACATCCAGCTGAGGTGCCGCGCACACAATGGGCACGAGGCCGAGCGATACTTCGGCCGGCGGCAGCCGTCGGCGGTGCGGG
>JBOGSE010000169.1:0-2755 GCA_050694895.1 bacterium
GGGAATGGGGCAGCGAGAGGCGATCGCCTCGCTGGAGTCGCCGGAGCAGGACACCGGCCTCGATCCGCGCCGTTGCGGAGAAAGGCGGCGTCTTGATCTCACCATGGAGCCAGACGAGTGGCTTGTCCTCGCCGTTCACGCCGCGTCCCTCGCCATTCACGCCGCCAGCATATCAGATCTGACATAAGCAGGGGCGGCACTGTCGAGCTGCCTTCGGGCGGCTACTGTCGCAGGCGGTTCCGATACCTCGCCTGGCGGGCGGCGTGAAGCTGCCGGCCGCGCACCGTAGCTTGGTTGCGCCGGTTGGACGCTCGCTGGTTCTCGCGTCGGGCCGCCTGCGCACAGGTCCGGTCACAGTAGACCTGGCCACGGTCGCACCTCGAGCAGATGACGACCTTACGGTGGCAACGAGCACAGCTGAACAGCCGCTGGCTCTCCACCTCCCGAGTGGGCGCCCGTGCTGGCATCTCCTGTAGAGCTTACTTCGAAGGCTAGCCCCTGGCGCCCTCGCGCGCGCGACGACGATGCCGCAGAAGCGCGGGCTCATCGCCAGACTCCCGCCGGTCTCAACCGCCGCCTACAGTGAAGCTCGTGACGAACGAGCAGGTTGTCGAAGTGGTCGAGTTCGAGACGACAGATCCCGCACTGCGCGGCGAGATGACGATCACGATCTCGCTCGCCGATGCAGACGGCGGCACCGATGTCCTCGCCGTGCACGACGGGCTGCCGCGCGGCCTGCCGACCGCCGACAACGAGGCCGGCTGGCGGTCGTCACTTGAAAAACTCGCGGCCCTCGTCGAGGCGGGCTAGAACACGCGCGACCTGGCTCGTAAGCCGGGGCTCGCCATGCGGATCGATGCGGCGCATCTCAAGCGGCCTTCGCCTTGTGGTACCCGCAGGCGGTGCTGTCTAACGGCCCGCGTTTCAGCCGCGAAGGCGCGGCGCATCCCACTGCATGGTTACGTTCTTTCTGGGTCGGCCGCCGTGCCTTCGTCGGCTGCAAACGCATGTTGGGCAGCAGGACTGGCTAATGGATCCTTTTCTCCTGACCCTTCCACTCTCGTTCGCGCAGCAGGTACTTTTGGACCTTACCGGTCGAAGTCTTTGGTAATGGGCCAAATTCGATGGCCTTGGGAGCCTTGAAGCGGGCGAGTTTCGCGCGGCAGTGCTCGATGATCTCCATCTCCGACGCCGTCGCAGCGGGTTTCAGCGTGACGAACGCCTTGGGAACCTCGCCCCACGTGTCATCGGGAACGGCGATGACAGCGCATTCCATCACCGCCGGGTGGCTGGCCACGGCTTGTTCCACCTCAATCGTGCTGATGTTCTCCCCACCCGAGATGATAATGTCCTTTTTCCGGTCGCGTAGCTCGATGGACGCATCGCCATGGCGAACGGCCATGTCCCCACTGTGGAACCAGCCTCCAACGAAAGCCTCCGCGGTAGCGGACTCGTCCGCAAAGTAGCTGCTCATCACGACATTCCCCCTCATCACGACTTCGCCCATCGTTTCTCCATCCGCCGGGACGTCGTGCATCTCCCCATCGACCACCCGCACCTCGCCAGCACAGAGGTTCGGAAAACCCTGCCGTGCCTTGAGTCGTGCCTGCTCTTCAAGCGGGACATCCGCCCTGTGGGGCGGGGCGACATTGATCGTAAACGGCCCGTACGTCTCGGTCAGCCCGTAGACGTGATCGAGTTCGAAGTTCAACTCGGCCATCCGAGCGATCAGCGTAGGCGACGGCGGCGCCCCGGCCGTAAAGACGCGGACGGCCCGCGTGAGTCGGTGCGCAGCCGGGTCGTTGAGAAACATCGTCAAAACCGTGGGGGCGGCACAGAAGTGGGTAACGCTCTCATCGAACAGGCGCCATGCTGCCGCGCCATCGATCCGAGGCACACAGACGCTCCGCGCCCCGACCGCGGCCAGCGCCCACGGAAACGTCCAGCCGTTGCAGTGAAACATCGGCAGAGTCCAGAGATAGCAGCTGTCGGCCGTGAGGCGATGATCGAGGGCCATCGCAAGGGCATTCAGATAGGCACCACGATAGTGATACACCACACCCTTGGGTCTACCCGTCGTCCCCGACGTGTAGTTGATCGTGATCGCGTGGTCCTCGTCCACAATCCACGGCTCGAGTTCCCCATCACCTCCCATGGCCAGGAGTTTCTCAAGATCACCCCGCGTATCCAGCCGCCGCACGCGTGGTGGGACCTTGGCCAACTGGGCTTCCAGCTCGGGCGTGTAAAAGACGATGCCAGCGCCGGCGTGCTCAACGATGTAGCCGATCTCTTCGGCGGACAGGCGAGTGTTGATCGCCACCAGGACTCCACCCGCCTGCGGCACTGCGAAATGAGCGAGGAGCAACGGTTCCGAGTTCAGCGCCAGAAACGCTACCCGGTCACCGTTCTGCAACCCTGCCTTGCGCAACGCGGACGCCAGACGACGGGACCGGGCTCGAAAATCACTCCAAGTGTAGGACCGGCCTCCTTCCACAACCGCGACCCGACCAGCGTGCACGGTTCCCGATCGCTCAAGGAAATCAACGGGGTTCAGCTCCCGCCGATTGACCCTCAGCCGCTCCTTCATGTTGGACCCCTCGATTCCGCACGCTGCGGCAAACTCCCTAACACTACTCTGCCACGTTCATTCACGCCGCAGGAGCCAAAGTCGGGCATGGCACCGCGGACATCGCCGGACCAGGGCGCTCGCGGCGAGCAGGAGCGCGCGCCGCACGGCTGGCAGCGTGGGCTGGGG
>JBOGSE010000170.1:0-2921 GCA_050694895.1 bacterium
CGGGGGCGGGAATAGTGGTGCCGCCAATGGAAAACGCGTTGCACGGCAGGCGCATCGTCCTCGGCGTCACGGGGAGCATCGCATGCTTCAAGGCTGCGGACCTTGCGAGCAAGCTGGTCCAACAGGGTGCCGCAGTGGATGTGATCCTCACCGACGAAGCCGCCCGCTTCGTCACGCCCCTCACGTTTCAGGCTCTCACGCACCGGCCGGTGATCACGGACCTGTTTGATCCTCGGGCGGAGACGGCCATGGATCACGTGGCGTTGGGACTGCGGGCGGAGCTCATCGTGATCTGTCCGGCCACGGCGCACACGATTGCCCGGCTGTCGCTGGGACTGGCGGACGACGCGCTTACCACCACCGTCCTCGCCGCAACGGCGCCGCTGGTGATCGTGCCCGCGATGGACGCACACATGTTTCAGCACGTGACCGTGCAGGAGCATGTGCAGCGGCTCCGTTCGCGCGGCGCGAGGATTGTGGGTCCGGTCGAAGGCAGGATGGCCTCGGGGCTGGTGGGGAAAGGCCGGATGAGCGAGGTCGCGGAGATCATCGACCACCTTCGCCTTGTCCTCGGTCAGGCCGCGGGGGATCTCCGTGGGCGCACACTGGTCGTGACCGCCGGGGGCACCCAGGAGCCCCTGGACCCCGTGCGCGTCATCACGAACCGTTCGTCGGGCAAGATGGGATATGCGATCGCGGAAGCCGCCCGCGACCGCGGCGCGCGCACGGCGCTGGTGACGGCATCGACCAGCCTGCCCGACCCCGTCGGCGTCGAAGTCGTGCGGGTTGGCACCGCTGCGGAGATGCGGGAGGCCGTGCTCAAGGCGAGCCGCGGCGCCGACGCCTTGATCATGGCCGCGGCGGTCTCGGATTACCGTCCCGTCATCCCCGCGGCGGGACAGAAGATGAAGAAAGGCGCGTCCCAATGGGTCGTCGAGTTGACCCAGAACCCCGACATTTTGACCGATGTCAGCGGTCCGCGTGTGAAGGTCGGCTTTGCGGCCGAGACAGACGATCTGATCCCCAACGCCCGTCGGAAGTTGATCGAGAAAAGCCTCGACCTGATCGTCGCCAACGACGTGAGCGCCCCCGATCGGGTCTTCGGCGCGGACGAGACCAAGGTCGTGATCATCGATCGGGGCGGTGCAGCCGAGGAGCTCCCGTTGCTGCCAAAAAGTGCGGTGGCCCGGCGCATCCTGGACCGGGTCGCCGAACTCCTTACCCGATCCAGGGCAGCGGGCTCTCCAACCCCCCAGCCTGATTCCAGCTCATAGATGCGCGCGCCCGGGCGAGCGCCCCGGACGCGCAGCCGTCCGACGAGCGTGGGTGGATTAGCGGTAGAGCGGCAGCGAATGCGGCTTGAGCACGTCACCGAGCCTGCGCCGCAGCGCGTCGAACATCTCCAGGTCGTGCTGGCCCACGAGGGTGATTGCCTCGCCCTTACGGCCCGCGCGGGCCGTGCGGCCGATGCGGTGCACGTAGGTGTCTACATCCTCGGGCATGTCGAAGTTGACCACGTGCGAGACATCCGTCAGGTCCAGGCCTCGTGCGGCTACGTTGGTCGCAATGAGCACCCGCGTCTTACCATCCTCGAATGCCTGGAGCGCGCGCAACCGCGCGCCCTGCATCATGTCGCCGTGAAGCACGCCGACGGCCTGCCCACGCTCGCGGAGCATCTTCGCGAGACGATCCACGCCGCGCCGGGTGCGCCGGAAGACGAGCGCCGAGGTGACCTCGCCGCTGGTCAGTAGCAGCCGGAGCGCCCGGACCTTGTCCTGCTCGGCGACCTCCAGATACCACTGCGTCACCGTGTCCACGGTGGGGATCGGGGCGGCAATCCTAATCCAGACCGGCTTGCGCATGTGGTGCATGGCGATCGCGCTCACCGCATTCGGCAGAGTGGCCGAGAACAGCGCGGTCTGCCGCGCCGGCGGCGTCTGCCGGATGATCCGCTCGACGTCGGGCAGGAAGCCCATGTCGAGCATCCGGTCCGCCTCATCGAGCACGAGGAAGCGGACACCGCTGAGGTCAACGGTACGCCGGTTCAGGTGGTCGAGTAGCCGACCCGGCGTCGCCACAACGACCTGAACGCCCCCGCGTAGCACCTTCAACTGCCGCTCGATCGGCTCGCCGCCGTACAGCGTGGCGACCCGCAGCCCTGGACCGCCCAGCGTTCGCACCGCGTCGGCGATCTGCAGAGCGAGTTCCCGTGTCGGGGCGAGCACCAGCGCCTGGACGCCGCGCGCACTACGGTCGAGACGTTCGACCATGGGAATGCCGAACGCGGCGGTCTTTCCGGAGCCGGTTTGCGCCTGACCGGCCACATCGTGACCGGCTCGTAGCGCGGGGATGACCTTCAACTGAATTGGGGTGGGTTCGGTCCACCCAAGTTTGGATACTGCCCGGAGCATCTCCGGGCGCAAGGCGAGGCCGCCGAACGCGGTCTCGCGTATGATGGTAGAAATTGTACTACCTCCTGATTTGACCCGGGGACGACCCGGGCCGGGTTTTGAGCCGGCATCGTGCGCGTGCCCACCGGTTCACCCAGCCCCTGGTCAGGGACGAACACTGCGGACACATGAAACGGGCGGTACCGTCGTTGCACACCGCCCGATTTCGGAAGACGCAACTATGACGACCAGCCTCATGGTATCAGGTCTTGCGCACGAATTCAACTATCCGGGACCAACACGCACAAGGGCGTGCGCCGCGAGTTCCCGAGTGCCAGTGGTCTGTGCGTCCCCCTTGCCTCTGGGCAAGTTGACGCGCGACCGGATCGTCCTGTCACAGGCGCAGATGTGAGCGATGCTTGGTACGAAGGAGGTGAGGACATGTTGGAGAGACAGCAACTGATCGTACAGGGTGGATCTAGGGTAGCACGCGACCGGCGATATTTGCCCGGGCTACGTTGGAACCTCCTC
>JBOGSE010000171.1:0-11638 GCA_050694895.1 bacterium
GGACACGGTGGGCCTCTGCGTGACGCGTCAGCATAATGACCATGCCGTCGCCAGCCTGCTCCAGTGTCGCGCCCCGGGCCACGGCTGCGGTGACTACAATGATCGCCAGGCGTCGGCCGGGGACGCCTGCGACCTCGGGACCAACGGCACTGAACCCCGACTGTCCCGGGCGGGCCTGCCATCCGCGCGGATAGCTGATCGAGAAACCGTAGTTTGGATGGCGGAACTGGAGCCAGTCGGGAGTCGGCGCTGACGCTCAATAGCACAAGGACTTCTGTCACCGCGAGAGCGGCTGTGATCAGCATCCCACGGCGCAGCATCGCAACCACGAGGTTCGCTCCCCTTTATGTCCTCCATTGTACCTTCTACCCAGGCGCACCATGTAGAGGACGGTTACCAAACCGTCTAGGTGAGTCGCGGCGCCTGAGTCCGCTACGGTTGATGGCCGGCGCCTTAGCGCAGCGGCCGGAACGTGAGGAGGATACTCTGGAGCAGCCGGGTGTCTTCTGTCAGGCTCGATGACGCGGCGGCGGTGGAGCCGGCGACGCCGAAGCCGCGCCCCCGGTGCATCAGGACCATCACCATTTGATACAACTCAACGCCCTGGGGATTCTTCCGGTGGAGATAGATCAGGAACGCAGGGGTGCCGCGCAGAGAGAAGCGATCATGCCGCAAGACGTTGGTGGGCTGGCCGCTCCTCGAGAGATTCGCCTGGATGCTGGACTCGGCGTCTTCAAGCGTTGCGCCGCGCGGTAGAGGCGCGGCCACAACTACGACGACCATGCGTGTGCCGGGCGCGCCGGCGACCGTAGGGCCGATGGCCACGAAGGAGGCCTGTCCTGTGCCCGACAGGGTCTCCCATCCCCGCGGATAGCTGATCGAGAACCCCTGGGAGGGATGGCGGAACGACTGCCAGTCCGGCGCGCCGTGGGCCCGCCCGCCCGTGGTGGCGGCCGCCAGCCCAACGGCGAGGACCACTCCGACAACGGCTCGCGAGGCTCTGCTCATACGCGCCCCCTCCACGGGACTCATCGCATGAGCTTCTTGCCCCTATTGATAGGCTTCGTAGACGAGCCGGCCGACCTCGGCGATCGCGGCGGTCCCTGCCTGGTCTTCCTTGAGGTCCCGCGTGAAGGCGCAGACCAGCACCGGACCGTGCGGCAAAAACAAGATGCCCGCGTCATTGCGCACGCCCGCAATGGAGCCGGTCTTGTGCGCCATCTCGGTCCCGGGCGGGAGACGAAACGGCAGCCGATCGCGGATCTGCTGGCGCCGCATGAAGTGCAGCGCCTGCTCGCGCGCGCGGAGTGGCAGACGCCCATCGGTGACCAGCGACTCGAGGAGCGCGATCATCTCGCGTGGCGTGGTCACATTGTTGTCAGTATCGGCGTACGCACGACCCGTGAAGACCCGCTCGCGCGTCTTGAGCATCTGCTCGACTTCGAGACGCGCCTCGGGCGTAAAGGGTCCGGATGGCCTGCCCGCCATCTCAAACAGCAGCTGCCGGCAGGTCATGACGACCCGCGTCACCTCGAGGCCCAGCGATGCGAGGCGCCGGTTGATCGCGGCCGTCCCCACGCGCTCCACGAGGACATCGGTGGCGCTGTTGTCGCTGATGATGATCATCAGCATCGCCAGATCTGTCAGGCTGAGGGTCGGCTCAGAGGTCAATTCCTTGAGCACGCCGGACCCCGGCGACTTGAGCGCCTCGGTGACCTTTACCGTCTCATCCAGGCTCAGGCGCCCCTCCTCCGCCTGGAGCACCAGTTCGACGAGCACGGGGATCTTGAACACGCTGGCCATCGGAAATGGCCGGTCGGGCTCCACAAAGATCGTCTCACGATCCCACGTGGACTTGACGCCGATGCCCAGAATCCCGTCAAGGGTGTCCGCCAGCCGCTGGAGTTCGGCCTGCAGGGCGTCGCGTCCGGCAACGACGGCACGGTCAACCGTGCCAACACGACCACGCCTGGATGCCACGGGATTCGCTGCTGCCGAGCCAGAAGAGCGCCGGCCTGTTGGCGCGCCGTCAGATGAGCCGCGGTGTGACGTGCGAGTCGACGATATCGCCGTGTCGATGGCCTTGTTGGCCAGAGTGTCCGCGGCGGCGTTCGCGCGTCGCGGGATATGCCCGATGCTCCACCGGGGAAACGTCTCAAGCGCGCGCACGGCCTCCTGATGGAGAGGCATCAAATGCGGACTTCTGACACGGTACTCGCCATTGATCTGTCTGACCAGCAGGTCGCTGTCGGTTCGAATCTCGAGCTCGTCGGCCCGGCGCGAGCGGGCTTCGCGCAGCGCCCGGATGAGCGCACGGTACTCGGCGACGTTGTTGGTCGCCTCGCCGAGATACTCACCGAGCCCGGCGAGTTTGCGGCCCCTGCTGTCCTGCACCACGATGCCGATGGCCGCCGGTCCGGGATTGCCGCGCGCCGCGCCGTCGATGAACAGCCGAAGCTTCATCGGAGGGGAATGTAGAGCCACCGGCCGCATCCGTCGCAGGCGGCCAGCGTTTCGGGATCGTCCTGCAGCCGCCTGACCAGCCGCTCGGGGATCGCGACGTGGCACCCTTCGCAGATGCCTCCCCGAGCGGCCACGATGGCCACGCCGCCCTTGCGCTCGCGCAGCCGGTCATACCGACGGACCAGGTCGGGGTCCAGTTCGGCCGCCAGCGCCGCGCGCCGCGCCGTCAGCTCCGCGATCTCCTTCTCGATTGCCTCAGACGACTGCTGAAACGCGGCCACCTGCCGTGCGAGCGCGGCATCGGCCGACTGGAGCGCTCCTGCCCACTCGCGCTCCTGCGGTTCGAGCCGCTCCACCTCATCCAGAATGCTCAGCATGTCATCCTCGGATCGCGACGTGGTGCGGTTGAGCAGCGTGACCTCTTCCTGCATCGCGGTGAGCTCTTTGGGATTGCTGATCCGTCCGCTGTAGAGGTCGGCCTCCACCTTCGCGCGCTTGGCCCGGACGGTCTCGACGGCCAGCTCCAGGTCGCGCAGGCGCGAGCGGCGCTGGGCAATGTCGCGCTGAATGTCGTTCAGCCGGCCGGTGGCATCGGCGAGAGAGGCACGCTCAGGGGTGCCATCGTTCAGCGCGGCGCGCTGCGCCGTCGCTCGTGCGATCGCGGAATCGACTTGCTGCAGATCATACAGACGGGACGTACTCACGCGGGCACCTGCAGGGAGGTTCGCGTCGGATCGCACCGACCCCTGGTCTACCGGCGCGATGTGACCGGTTCCTTGTCGCGTTGGGTGGTTATCGAGGGACGGATGCCGGTGGTGCTAACGGCGCCTGCCCTTCGGCTTGGGACGGGACTTCGGACGTGACTTGGGCCGCGGCTTCGGTCTGGCCTTAGCCGCGCGCGTGCGCCCCGCACGACCTTTCGCGGCGGCCCCGCGCTCTTTCTTCACCACCTTGACGCTCTTCCCCAGCTTCAGCGCGGGCCGTGCGAGCACACGCAGCACCGGCTTGCCGGGCGCGGGCTGTCCGGCGGGCGGACGCTGCGGAGTACCGGCGCGTGCCCCCGCGGCCACAGGTGAAGCCGTGCGCGGCGGCGTCGTGGGGCGTACCGGGGCCGGCGGCCGCGTGCGCGCGACGGTCAGAGCGCGTGGCGCGGCGGATTCCGGAAGGGGCGGCAGCGGCTTGACGCGCTTTCGCTTGCCGTCCCACCACTTCGCATAATCGCGCCCGAGCCGCTCGAAATAGTCGAACGCGTCGGGCCAGTCGAGTTCGCGGCGCATGCCCTGGATCACCGGCTCGACCTTCACCCAGGGGATCGGGAAAAGTTCGTAACACGCCTCCCGGTCAACGGCGTCGTTCTCGACGAGAAACCCCAGGTTGTCGCAGAAGACGGCCACCCTGAGCAGGTTATTGAAGCGAATGCTGCCCGGCGGACACTCGATGATGAATTGCTCATACTCTTTGAAGTCAAACTGGAACACGACGTACTGCATCGCCTCGAGGTTCTGGGTGGAGTCGGCCAGGGTCATGAGGCGAAGCATCGTCTCGGTGTGGGGCGGCGCCAGCTTCTTCACCTGGGTCACCTCGGGGCCGGAGAGCACGCTGAAACCGAATCTGGTTGAAAGCCCCCGGCGGCAGGCCTTCAAGAGTTGAAAAATTCGCCAAAATCCTGTGAATTCCCTCCGCAGCGCGGTACCGGGGTCCTGGCCCGATCTCGGACGCATACGAGCCCCGGCTTGATCGCCAATAATGGGTAATATCCATAATCCAAGAATACGATCTGAGATACTCGCAGGTTATCCACAGCGTGTCAATAGTCGAACAATGGGTCGGACGGGGCGTGCTATACTCTGGCCCGGGCGAGTAGCTCAGCGGCAGAGCGCCTCCCTTACACGGAGGAGGTCGGGGGTTCAACACCCTCCTCGCCCACCAGCGGGAAAGCCTGCACTCCTCCGATAGGCCCTCCGGTCCCGGACCGGGTACAGCCTATCCGACTGGCTATCAGACGACGTGTACCATCCTCCCAAATTAGGACACTCCCCGCCCCGTAAGTCTGTAGCGCATCTGCTCACACCCGCGTAACGTCCCAGGCAGATGGGAATCGAAATTCACACTGCGAGGTGGCTTACGATGCGGAACGGCAGGGTACGCGCTGCGCCGCTCGTTGTAGCTCTGATAGCACTCACCATCGGGCTGGTTGATGGTGCCGTTTGGGCGGAAGCGCGCTCGATGGCCGGAGTGAAGGTCCTGGCCGTGGCGCCGTTCTCCGATGACAATCTCAACCTGCGCCTGGCCGCCACGCGTCTGGGCGAGATCCTCAGTAATAGTGGTGGACGGTTCCAGATCATCGAGCCCGCGCGCGTCGCCGAAGAGATGAAGCGGATGGGCATCAGGGTGTCAGACTTGATCAGCCCGGCGCGGACCGTCGCCCTCGGTGAGCGTCTCGGCGCCGACGCGGTCCTGACCGGGCGCATGGTGCAGATGAGTCGCGGAGGCGCGCCCGCGGGCGAGGCTCGTGTCGTCATTGACGTGCGAGTCCTCGAGGTCAGTTCCAGGTTGAAGCTGTTTGAGCAAGAGATCAGTTACAGCGATGTCAGCAATGCGATGGAGAGGGCGGTCGACGGTTGGGCGCGCGAAGCCGCAGCGATGCTTACGCAGTGAGATAGCAGGCGTTCGCGGCGACTACGGCAGAGGACCGCCAGACTCGCGGGAGCACGAGTTCGATCGCCCGCCGCAGCTGAGAATCGATCCCTCGATCAAGATCGTCCGTGATCATTTCCAGGGAAGCATCGGGGCTGATGCCGGTGCCTTCCAAATCCAGACCCTTTGGGCTGAAGATGCGGGCGACGGGCACACCGATCCCGGCTCCACCCGGCAGCGGCACGTAGCGTGTCCGCTGCACCGCACCGGCTGTTCGTGCTCCGACAATACCACAGCCCGTACGATTGTCGAGTATGCATTTAGTTCGTACGGAGCTCCCATTCGATGGCGTCGAGGTCGGGGAGATCCGTCACCCCGAGGCGTCTGAACATGTTGAGGGCCTGTGCGCGGTGGTGCATGCCGTGCGTGAGCACATGCACCATCGCGGTGCCCCGCGTGAAACGCTCGGGCCGGAATTCCGCCTGCATCATCTCGTCGTACCGGCCCTCTCGGTTGACCCGAGAGGCAACCTCCTCGAGTTCGCGCCCCGCCCGATCGAGCAGAGCCAGCAACTCATCAGGTGTCTGCGGCGTCGGATTCTTTTCGATGGATTCCCGCACCGGCCGGTCGGCGATACGGTCTGACCACCGAAACATCGCGCCAATGATGTGCCGCAGCGTGTCGTGCAGCGACCCGGGGCCGATGTCGAATGGCTGCTGGAACTGCTGTGATGTCAGTGACCGGCAGCGTTCGAGAAGCACACGAGTCGCCCAGGCGTTGTGTTGGAGCAGGCGGGCTGTGGTCTTCATCGAAGCGACGCGGAGCTACCCTACCTGGCGGGACTCGGTCTGACCGTCGCGCACGACACGCGCCCCGAGCAGGGTCAGCTTCGATTCGAGGGCCTCGTAGCCGCGGTCGAGGTTCTTGACACGGGAGATCGCGGTCTCGCCGTCGGCGGCAAGCGCGGCGATGACCACCGCGGCGCCACCGCGGATGTCGGCGGCCTCCACCGGGGCTCCGCTCAGCCGCTCGACACCGGTCACATGGACGCTATCGCCGTCCACCTTGATGTCCGCGCCCATCCTGCGCAACTCGTCTGTGTAGGCGAATCGCGCCTCAAAGATCGTCTCGCGGATCTTCGAGACCCCGCGCGCCCGCGCGAGCAGCGCCACCATCGGCGGGTGCAGATCGGTGGCAAAGCCCGGATAGGGCGCCGTGTCCACGTCGACGGCCCGCAGCTCACCGCCTGCGCGCACACGCACGCCGTCGGCGTCGCGGACAACCTCCACGCCCGCCTCTTCGAGCTTCGTCAGGAGCGCGGTCACGTGCTCGGGGATCATCTCTTCGACGAGCACGTCACCGCCGGTCGCGGCGCCCGCGAGCAGGAAGGTCCCGGCCTCCAGGCGGTCGGGAATGATGGTGTATGTCGCCCCGTGCAGCGCCTGCGCGCCTTCGATCGTGATGGTATCCGTACCGGCGCCTTTGATCTTCGCCCCCATCAGATTCAAGAAGACCGCGGTGTCGACGACCTCGGGCTCGCGCGCCGCGTTTTGCAGCGTGGTCACGCCCCGCGCCATGGCCGCGGCCATCATCAAGTTGACCGTGGTCCCCACGCTGATCCTGGGGACATAGAAGGTGTTTCCGCGCAGGCGGCGCGCCGTGGCCTTCATGTACCCGTGCTCGGTGGTGATCCTGGCTCCGAGCGTGGCGAAGCCCCGGAGATGAAAGTCGACCGGCCGCGACCCAATCGAGCAGCCGCCGGGAAGCGGCACCTCTGCCTTGCCCATGCGGCCAAGGAGCACGCCCGCGGTGTAGAATGACGCGCGCATGCTGCGGCAGAGGTCGTAGGGCGCGACGTGGCCCTTCAATCCCCGCGCGTCGATCGTCATGCGCTCGCCGGTGAACTCGATCTGCGCGCCGAGCGCTTCTAAGATCTCGACTAACGTGGAGACATCGCGACAGTGAGGAACATTGTCCAGGATCGACACGTCCGCCGCGAGCGCGGCGGATGCGATGACGGCGAGCGAGCTATTCTTGCCGCCGGCGACCTTGACCGCGCCGCGCAGCCGGCGGCCACCGGTAATGATCAACTGCTCCACCGAGTTCCTCCTGCCGAGCGAGTGTGTCCGCTGCTACGGTGTGGTGGCGCGCATCCGGGTCTCGACGTAGGCAGACACGAGCTCCTCGAGCAACAGGAGCCGATCGACCTGTCGGATAGTCTTGCGCGCGTCGCCATGGCTGGTAATGTAGGTGGGATCTCCCGACAGGAGATACCCGACGATCTGGTCCACAGGGTTGTAGCCCCGTTCCTCCAGCGCCCGGTACACGGTCAGCAAGATCTCCTGGACGCCTGAAGCCGCGCGATCGCCGACGCGGAATACCCCGGTGCGTTCATGCTCTTCCATGTCCCGCGATCACCTCCGCGTACGCCCGCTCGCATCGGGCGATGACCTCGAGGGGCTGGCCAGGCGTGCCCTGGTGGGCCCGCCTGGCTTCGATCCAGGAACCGGCGCCTTATGAGGGCGCTGCTCTACCACTTGAGCTACGGGCCCGCGCGACGATTATAGCATCCACCGGCGCTAGGCGGTTCGGGCACCTCGCCATCATAGAGCACCCGCACCAGATACAGCCCGTGCGCAGGCGCCGACGGCCCGGCCTGCTGCGCATCCCCCGATTTCAGAATGGCACCGACGGCGTCCGGTGCCAGACGCCCGCTCCCCACCCGCAGCAACGTGCCCACGACCCGGCGGACCATCTGCCTGAGGAACCGGTCCGCGGCGACCGTGAACACCACGAGGTCGTCTCGCCGTTCGACGCGCAGCGCCTGCACCGCGCAGACCGTGGAGGTCACGGCGGTGCCGGTGACGCGGAAGGCCGCAAAATTGTGGCGACCTTCGAGGTGCGCTGCGCCCGACCGCATGGCCGACAGATCGAGCGGCGCGGCCACATGGTGCGTGTACGCGCGCAGCAGCGCCGACGGCCGGGGGCGCATCAGGACCACGTAGCGGTAGATCCTGAGGCGCGCGTCGCGGCGTGCGTGAAAGCCGGCCGCCGCCACGGCCACACCACGGACGACGATATCGCCAGGAAGCAGCGCGTTGAGCGCGTCTCGGATGCGGTCTGGCTCCAGGCGCGTGGTCGCCATCGTATGAGCCACCTGTCCCAGGGCGTGCACGCCGGCGTCGGTGCGGCCCGCGCCGACGACGCGGCAGGGCGACTGGAACAGGGATCCCGCGGCGTCTTCCACCACTGCTTGAATCGTCGGGGCGGCACTCTGGCGCTGCCAGCCCGCGTAGCGCGTGCCGTCATACTCGATGAGCAGCCGCAGCGTGGGCACGCCTAGCGGACGAGCACGAACAGCACCGCCGCGGCGAACACGACGATGCCCGCGACCGCGTCGGCCGGCCGCAGGCGTAGTTCCTTCATCCTGGTGCGGTGCGCGCCGCCACTGTAGCAGCGGGCCTCCATCGCCAGCGCCAGCTCCTCTGAGCGCCGGAAAGCGCTCAGGATCAGCGGGACGAGCACGGGAATGAACGCCATGGACCGCCGCAGGATGTTGCCCTCTCCAAACGCCGCGCCCCGCGCCATCTGCGCCTTGGCGATCCGCTCGGTTTCCTCGAACAAGGTCGGGATGAAACGCAGCGCAATGCTCATCATCATCGCGAGCTCGTGCCCGGGGACCCCGATGCGGCGGAACGGCCGCAGGAGGACCTCGAGCCCGTGGGTCAGTTCGACCGGTGAGGTAGTGTAGGTCAGCAGGGACGCCAGCGCCACGAGCAGGATCAAACGGGCGCCGACGAACAGCCCGTTCCTCAGGCCCCCGAGCGTGCCGATGAGCGGACCGAGGCGAAACAGCACCGGTGTGGGATCGCCGGCCGCGAAGAACAGGTTGAGGAAGACCGTCAGGAGGAGCAGGACCACCACCGGCCGCAGCCCCCGGATCGCATAGCCGAGGGGAATCTGGCCGAGGGCGAGCATCGCGAGGACGGCGGCCGCAAACAGGCCCAATCCCGTAAATGACGGGACGATGAACAAGACGATCATCAGCGCCGCCGTGGCCAGGATCTTCGTGCGTGGGTCGAGCGTGTGGACCGGCGATGGCCGCGGCAGGTAGACGCCGATGGGGATGTACTTAGTGAGCTCCATGCCGCGCTCCCCGAAGTGCCGCGGTGATCGCCGTGCGCGCCTGTTCGATCGTGAGTGCGTCTGCGACCGCCAGCCCGCGCGCCCGGATGGCCTGGATCAGGCGGGCCGCCTGCGGAATCCCAAGACCGATGCGCTGCAGATCCTCGGCGCGATCGAATACCTCGCGCGTGCGGCCCTCCATGACGACCCGACCCTCGTGCAGTACGATGATACGGTCCGCAAGTTGAGCGGCCTCGTCCATGCTGTGGGTCGCCAGCACGATGGTCAGGCCCTCGGCGTGCAGGGTCTCGATCCTCTCGAGGAGGTCGGCCCGGCCACGGGGATCCAGCCCCGCGGTCGGCTCATCGAGCACAAGCACGCCCGGCCGCATCGCCAGCACGCCGGCCATGGCGACCCGCCGCATCTCGCCGCCCGAGAGGCCAAACGGCGAGCGCGCGCCAAACCACGCAGGGTCCAGACCGACGGCCCGCAGCGCCTCGTCCACGCGCGCGGCGATGGTGTCCTCGGACAGGCCCAGGTTCTTCGGACCGTAGGCCACATCGGCCCGGACGGTCTCCTCGAACAACTGGTATTCGGGAAACTGGAAGAGGAGCCCGACCTGCTGCCGGGCGCGCCTGCGATCGGCCCCCGGCGCCCACAGATCCTGCCCGGCCACCCACACGGTCCCGCTCGTCGGGCGCAAAAGGCCGTTGAAGTGCTGGATCAGCGTGGACTTACCCGAGCCGGTAGGACCGATGACGGCGACGCACTCGCCGCTCTGCACCTCCAGGGACACACCACGCAGCGCGGTGGCCTCCAGCGGCGTGCCCTTGAGGTACGTATGGGTGAGGTCGCGGCACGCGACGGCCGCGTCAGGCATGGGGTCGGCGCATGCCGCCGGCGGTCACGACCGCTTCGGCGAGGGCCTCGATCGTGTGTACGCCGGCCGGGATGCCCACGCCATCCTGTCGCAGCCAGCCGGCCAGACGGGCCATGCGCGGTGCATCGAGGGCCCCGATGGGGCCTTCGCTCATCCGGTCGAAGACCTCCGCCGGACGTCCTTCCAGGATGATCCGGCCCCCCTCCAACGCGATGATCCGGTGCGCATCGGCCAGCTCCTCCATCGCGTGCGAGATGAGGACGATCGTGATGCCGTCACGACTGAGCGCGCGCACGGCCGCGAGCACCTCAGCCCGGCCTTCCGGATCCAGCATCGTTGTGGCTTCGTCGAGCACGATGCACTCCGGCTGCATCGCCAGAATCCCCGCGATGGCCACGCGCTGCTTCTGCCCGCCCGAGAGCAGGTGCGGTGCGTGGCGGCGGTACGCGGACAGACCGACGGTCTCCAGCGCCCCATCCACGCGACGCCGGATCTCCGCGGGCGGGAGCCCCAGGTTCTCGGGCCCAAACGCGACGTCTTCCTCTACGACCGTGGCGACGAGCTGGTTGTCGGGGTTTTGAAAGATCATGCCGACGCGACGCCGGATCTCCCAGGCGGCGTCTTTGTCCGTCGTGTCGAGGCCCTTGACCCGGACAGTTCCGGCGGTGGGAAGCAGCAACGCGTTGAAGTGCCTGGCCAGCGTGGATTTGCCGGAGCCGTTGCCGCCAGCGATGCCGACGTATTCGCCCCGGCCGATAGCAAGCGAGAGGCCGTCGAGCGCAATGACGGCCTGCGGGGTATTCGGGTGGTAGACGAACCGGAGGTCTCGGACCTCGAGAAAGGGCTCGCGCACGCGCGAGGCCGCCTTACTTGACCAGTTCGACCAGCGCCATCTCCGCGCCGTCACCCCGGCGCGTGCGCGTTTTCACGATGCGCGTGTAGCCGCCGCGGCCGGCTTCGTAGCGCGGTACCACGTCGGTGAACAGCCGCTTGAGCACCCGCGCGTCGCTCAGGAATCGCCGCACCTGGCGCCGGGCATGGATGTCGTTGGCGAGCGCGGCGGAGATG
The DNA here is from genome assembly GCA_050694895.1 of bacterium. Taxonomy (GTDB): domain Bacteria; phylum Sysuimicrobiota; class Sysuimicrobiia; order Sysuimicrobiales; family Humicultoraceae; genus JBQTJP01. The sequence continues at coordinate 11,174 of JBOGSE010000171.1, forward strand.
ATCCCGTCGGCGATCTTCTTGGTCTCCTTGGCTTTTGCGTCGGTGGTCTCGATGCGCTCCCGCATGATCAGCGCACCGACCAGGTCTCTGAAGAGCGCCCGGCGGGCCCCGGTGTCCCGTCCCAGCTTCCGGCGTTTGGCCCCCAGTCCCATCGTCGACTCCTCAGGACGCCTCGGGCTGCCGCAGGCTCAGCCCGTGCGCGGCAAGTTTCTCCTTGACCTCGTCCAGCGACTTGCGCCCGAAGTTCTTGACCGCGACGACTTCGTCTTCGGTTTTCTTGATGAGATCGCCGACCGTGTGGATCCCCGCGCGCTTCAGGCAGTTGTAAGGACGTACCGAGAGGTCGAGGTCCTCGATCGGCATCGTCATCGCCCGCGCGCGATCGGGATCCTCGGTCACGCCGAAGGCGGCCCCCGTCCCGCTCTCGTCTGCGATCCCCGAGAACAGCCGGAAATGGTCGATGAG
>JBOGSE010000172.1:0-3399 GCA_050694895.1 bacterium
GGCGACGGCGCGACGAATGGCCCCGCGTTCTCCAGGCTGACCGATCCCATCGTCGCATAGCGCACATGCCCGATCGCGACGGGCCCCGGGAGCAGGGCGATGCGCTCGGCATCGAAGACCTGCGCCACCAGCCCCATCCCGCGATGCAGGGTCATCGTGGCATCGGCCATCGCCGCGATGCCGGCGCTCTCCTGCCCGCGGTGCTGCAGCGCGTAGAGGGCCACGAGCACCAGTGGCGCAGCGTCGTCGCCATCGGTGCGCAGCACGCCGCTGACGCCACATTCCTCTTTCCAGGGGCTGGTGTCCCGCGGGCTCTCGGCCGGCTGGAAGGGACGTGGGGCGGGGGCAGGCGGCATCATCCTACACCTCCAGGCTGTTCCAGGCACCAGTGAGCACGCGGATGGGAACGTCGACCGCACGCGGGGGTGTGTTTCTGATGAGGGACTCCGGACCGCGAATGCGCAATGACGTTCCGCCGACCACCCCGATCACCCGGCAGACAACGCCGTGTGTCCTTGCGAGCGCTTCCAGCGCGCCGAGTCGATCGGGTTCAACCGAGGCGACGAACCGGCCGGGCCCTTCGCCAAACCACGTTTCTGCCGCTGCGACACCCGCCCGATCATCGGCCCGTGCGCCGGGCCCCGATGCCTCGGTGAGCGTGACTTCAGCGCCGATCTGTCCATGGATGCAGGCTTCGGCCAGCGCGACGGCCGTCCCGCCGTCGCTGACATCGTGCGCCGACGCAAGCAGACCGTCGCGGCTCGCCTGGCGCACGCAGCGGATGGCGCGCGCACAGACGCTCAGGTCGGGTTCGGGTGCGAGTCCTCCTGCCTGCCCCTCGATCGCCGCAGAATACAGGCTGGCGTCCAGCGAGACTTCGCCGGCACCGAGCAGCACGACGAGGTCGCCCTCGCGGACAAACCCCGGCCACGGGCAGCGCGAGATGTCATCGATGACCCCGACCATCCCGATAACCGGCGTCGGCAGGATGCCACCAGGCATCGCGCGCGTGCGGCCATCGGGCTCCGCGGCCCCCTCGTGCGCGGCGTTCACGCTGGCCGTGGCCTCGTTGTAGAACGACACGTTGCCGCCGATCACCGGCACATCCAGCGCCGTACACGCATCGGCGATACCTTCAACGGCTTCGCGGAATGTCCAGAAGACCTCGGGCCGCTCGGGGTTGCCAAAGTTCAGGCAGTCGGTCACCGCGACAGGCTCGGCGCCGACGCATGCCAGGTTGGCGGCGGCTTCGAGCACGATGCGGGCGGCGCCCGTGCGGGGATTGTCAGCGCACCAGCGCCCGTTGCCGTCGGCGACGAGTGCCAGGCCCACGGGCGGCATGTCGAGAACGCGGAGCACCGCCGCATCGGCGCCGGGTGGCTGGACGGTACGTACGCCAACCATGTGATCGTACTGTTCGAAGATTGCGCGCTTGCTGGCCACATCAGGATGCGCCAGTAAGCGCAGCAGCGCCGCGGCGGGATCGTGCGCCACACGGGAGGGGCCGGGGCCTGATGTGCGTCGCAACGCGCGGCGGTCGGGCTCCCGCGCCTCCGGATTGTAGACCGGTGCATCCGCGAGCGCGTCCGGGGGGAGATCCACAACCGTCCGGTTCTTCCAGGTAACACGCAGGCGCGGATCGGTCGTGACGTGGCCGATTACCTCGGCGGCCAGCCCCCACCGACGATAGACGTCCGCAACCCGCGCGCTGTCTTCGGGGCGGACCACGAGCAGCATGCGCTCCTGCGATTCACTGAGCAGGATCTCTTCGGGGCGCATCCCCGCCTCGCGGAGCGGCACCCGATCCAGGTCGATCGTCATACCGACGCGCCCGTGCGCCGCCATCTCGCTCGAGGCGCAGGTGATGCCGCCGGCGCCCATGTCCTGCATCGCGACGACCGCGCCGCCATCGAGCGCCTCAAGCGTCGCTTCAATGAGCGACTTCCCGGTGAACGGATCGCCGATCTGCACCGAGGCGCGGTCGGTTTGCTCCCTGGCTTCGTCGAGCTCGACGGACGCGAATGCCGCCCCGCCGATCCCATCGCGGCCGGTGCGCGCACCCACGTAGACGACGGCATTCCCTGGGTCGCGCGCGGCGGCGCTCATCACCCGATCGGCGCGCACTAGGCCGAGGCAGGCCACGTTGACCAGGGGATTGTCCCGATAGCACGGATCGGTCAGCAGCTCACCACCGACGGTCGGCACACCGATGGCGTTGCCGTACCCGGCGATGCCGGCCACCACACCGCCCGCGAGGCGCCGCGAGCGCGCGTCGTCAAGGGGACCGAACCGCAATGAGTCGAGCAGCGCGATCGGTCGTGCGCCCATTGCCAGCACATCGCGGATGATACCGCCCACGCCGGTCGCCGCGCCGTTATAGGGATCCACGGCACTGGGGTGGTTGTGGCTCTCCATCTTGAACGCGACCGCCCATCCGCCCCCGATCGAAACCACGCCGGCGTTGCTTCCCTCTCCGCTGAGCACGCGCGGCGACGTGCTAGGCAGGCGCCGGAGCGTCCGTCTGGAGTGTTTGTAGCCGCAGTGCTCGGACCACATCACGGCGAACATGCGCGCCTCGACCGCGTTGGGCTCACGGCCCAGGCGTCGCACGATCTCGCGGTGGTCGCGGTCGGGCACTCCGATGGCGGTCGCAGCGCCGTGCGTGAGTGCCTGCGTCACAGGACGGGCACCATCCTCGTGGCGACGGATGCGATCACCGATTCGAAGATCTTCCGGCCGTCGGCCGACCCCAGCAGGGCTTCGGATGCGCGCTCGGGGTGGGGCATGAGGCCGACGACGTTGCCGGCGGCGCTCGCCACGCCCGCGATACCGTCTATCGAGCCGTTGGGATTGGCCTCGGGAGTCAGCCGCCCGTGGGCATCGCAGTACCGAAACACGACTCGATGTGCCGCCTGCAATTCGGTCAGGTCTGAAGGCGACGCACGATAGCCGCCCTCCGCATGTGCCATCGGCATCTGCAATACGGTCCCCTGAGGGATCCCGGCGGTGAACGGCGTCGCCGACGACTCGACCCGCACCCAGGTCGGCCTACAGCGGAACCGGAGCCCCGCGTTGCGGACGAGTGTGCCGGGCAGCAGCCGCGCCTCGGTGAGGATCTGAAAGCCGTTGCAGATGCCCAGCACGGGCGCTCCCGCCGCGGCAAACTCGCGTACGGCCGCCATCACCGGCGAAGTTGCGGCGATGGCGCCGGCCCGCAGGTAATCGCCGTACGAGAATCCCCCCGGCAGGACGAGGACGTCGAGACCCGCCACCGTGCGGTCTTCGTGCCAGACCTCCTCAACCGTCTGGCCCAGCACCGAGCGCAAGACGTGCAGACAGTCTCGATCGCAGTTCGAGCCCGGAAAGACGACGACACCCCACCTCATCGGCGACCCTCCC
>JBOGSE010000173.1:0-3908 GCA_050694895.1 bacterium
CCGCGAGCCCAGCACAACGGCCGCACCATCTTCGAGCGTATGGACCCGCTCGGCCGGCACCGGCACGGGCTCGCCCAGGAACTTCATGCCATCGCCGAAGAGCCGATTGGCGCTGGTCAGCAGGCGGGTTGGATCAATCAAGTGTGGGGCGCCAACCGGGTGTACGTAGACTTCCAGATGAGGGAAGCGCTGCACGAGGAGGCCCGCTGCGCCAGCGTGGTCGAGGTGAATGTGCGTGACCGCGATAGCCTGTAGCGCGGCCGGATCCAGCCCGGCCGCCCGTACGCCCGCTAACATCGTCTCGACGGTCGCCGCGGGGCCGGTTTCCAGCAAGGCCGGCCGCGGGCCCAGCAGCAAATACACACCGATCGCTTCGGGACTCCCGCAGTAGTGCGTGTCGATCAGCATCAGATCGTCGGCCAACCGCTGGATACGCGTCATACACATCCACGATACCATAGCTGATCCTGGCTCCGGAGGCCGTCGATGAGTCCGCTCACGTGTTTCGAAGCTTGCTCGTTCTATGATAGAGTGCGATTTGGGATTCAAGTTCATCATTCAGGAGACGTTCCGTGGCCATCGCGAAAGACCCTGCCGAGCCTCCGGGTCTGAACGCCATCGCCCAGGCGAAGACCAAATGGGCCACCGAGGTCACCGATTCCCTGTCACGCGTCCCGGAACGCCGGGTGCAGTTCGAGACCCTCTCCGGCCTCCCCGTTGAACGCCTGTATACCCCCGACGACGTCGCCGAACTGGACTACCTCGCAGATCTCGGTTTCCCTGGGCAGTATCCGTATACGCGTGGACCCTACCCTACGATGTACCGGGCCCAGCCGTGGACCATGCGCCAGATCGCCGGCTATGGCACACCCGCCGATACGAATGCCCGGCTCAAATATCTCATCGCGCAGGGACAGACCGGCATCTCTGTCGACTTCGACATGCCGACGCTGATGGGATACGATTCCGACGATCCACGGGCCCTAGGCGAAGTTGGCCGGGAAGGCGTCGCCGTCGATACCATCGACGACCTGGACGAGATTCTCGAGGGTATCGACATCGGCTCCATCAGCGTCTCCATGACCATCAATCCGACCGCCTGGATTCTCTTCTCCATGTATCTTGCCATTGCCGAGCGGCGGGACATCGCGTGGGAAAAGCTCTCTGGCACGGTGCAGGCCGACATCCTGAAGGAGTACATCGCGCAGAAAGAATGGACTTACCCGATCCGCGCGGGCATCCGGATCGTTCGTGACTTGATCATCTACAGCGTCAGCCACCTGCCGCACTACAATCCCATCAACATCAGCGGCTATCACATCCGCGAAGCCGGTGCCACGGCAGTCCAGGAAGCCGCCTTCACCCTGGCCAACGGCATCGCCTACGTTCAAGAATTGCTGAGGAAGGGCCTCAAGGTGGACCAGTTTGGCCCCCGGCTGGCCTTCTACTTTATCGCCGAACGGGATTTCTTCGAAGAGCTCGCCAAGTTCCGTGCCGCCCGCCGCGTGTGGGCGAAGATCATGAAGGACCGCTTCGGAGCCCAAACGCCCGAGTCGATGCGGCTGCGGTTCCACTGTCAAACGGCGGGCTCGAGCCTGACGGCGAAGGAGCCGTTGAACAACATCGCCCGGACGGCCTTGCAGGCCCTTGCCGCCATCCTAGGCGGCTGCCAGAGCCTTCACACGAACGGGATGGACGAAGCACTCGCGATCCCCTCCGAGCTGGCCATGCAGGTGGCCCTGCGAACGCAACAGATCATCCTGGAGGAGACCGGCGCCGCCAACACCATCGACCCGCTGGCAGGCAGCTATTACGTCGAGACGCTTACCTCCAAGATCGAAGAGGCCGTATGGGGCTACCTGCGCCGCGTCGATGACCTGGGCGGGGCGGTGGCGGCGACTGAAAAAGGCTCCTTCCAGATGGAGATCGCGGAGTCGGCATACCGCTACCAGCGGCAGCAGGAGCGCAGCGAACTCGCGGTCGTCGGTGTCAACAGGTACGCGGACCCGCAGGCGTCCGGGAAGTTACCTGTGCCGCTGCATCAGGTGGACCCCGAAGCGGAAGCGCGCCAGAAGCAACGGTTGGCGCGCATCAAGCGGGAGCGAGACGGCCGGCAGGTCGAGCGAGCGCTCGAGGCGCTCGCGGACGTTGCGCGCAGCGACGACAATCTCATTTCGCCCACGATCGAGGCCGTGAAGGCGTACGCGACGCTTGGGGAGATCGTGAACACATTGAAGGCCGTCTTTGGCACGTATGTGGAGCAGCCGGTCTTCTGACATGGGGCAGTCTGACACCTGGCCGCCGGTGTACGATGAAGCACACCTCCCTGACCGTGCGCAGTCGTACTGGCTTCCCCAGCGGGAGACGATGCCGCCTGGCGAGCGCGAGGCGTTCATTCTGCGCGGTCTGCAGTCCTTGGTGAAATGGGCATGGGAGCAGTCTCCCTTCTACCGTGAGAAGTGGGCCGCCGCCGGCGTCCATCCTGACCAGCTTCGAACGCTGGAGGACCTTCATCGGTTTCCGGTGGTGATGAAAGGGGAACTCCGCCGCGAGCAGGAGGCGCATCCACCCTTTGGCCGCTACCTGTGTATCGACCCTTCGGAGGTCGCACGCATTCACGGAACCTCCGGCACGACCGGCAAGCCGACCGTCTTCGCCATCGGCCGGGACGACTGGCGGCGCATCGCCAATGCTCACGCGCGGATCATGTGGGGCATGGGTTTGCGCCCCCACGACACGATTTTCATTGCGTCGTTCTTCAGCCTGTACCTGGGTAGCTGGGGGACCCTAGCGGGTGGTGAGCGGCTGGGAGCCGCCTGCTTCCCCTTTGGCGCCGGCCTCTCGGGCCAGACACTCATGGCCGTACGCTGGTTGCTGGAGATGCGCCCTACGGCGTTCTACGGCACGCCATCGTATGCGCTGCACCTCGCACAGGTGGCGGCCACAGAGGGCGTCGATCCACGGGATTTCGGCTTTCGGATCATGTTCTTCTCCGGTGAGCCCGGCGCGGGCATCCCGGCAACGAAACGGCAGATCGAGCAGACCTTTGGCGCCCAGTGCATCGATAGCGGTAGCATGGCCGAGATGACGCCATGGATGACCAATGCCGAGTGCTCCTTCCGCACTGGTATGCATCTCTGGCAGGATATCGTCTACTGTGAGGTCTGCGAGCCGAAGACCTATAAGCCCGTTCCCTATGGTCGTGAGGGGACGCCCGTCTACACCCACCTTGAGCGAACATCCCAGCCGATGATCCGTCTGGTGTCGGGAGACCTGACCCGGTGGGTCAACGAACCCTGTGAGTGCGGGCGGACCTATCCTCGCCTGCCCCAGGGCATCTACGGGCGCATCGATGACATGTTCATCATCCGCGGAGCCAACATCTACCCCAGCGCCATCGAAGACACCCTGCGGGCGATCGACGGGTTTGGCGGCGAGTTTCAGGTTGTTATCAGCCGCGAGAGGGCCATGGACGAGTTTGTCGTTCGAGCGGAGTACAGTCAGCAGATCGCTCGCCAGGCCGAGGCCGCACCGGAGCTCCTGGCGAAGCTGCGGGAGAAGATGGATACGCGCCTGAGGATCGGCCTCGGCGTGCGACCGGTCGTCAGACTGGAGCCTCCAGGAACGCTGCCCCGGACGGAGTTCAAGGCGAGACGCGTGGTGGACAACCGGCGGCTCTACGAGGAAAGTCTGCAAGCCGCGCAACGGAGTTAGCAGTACCTGGACCGTCGACCTTGCGTCTCTGGAGGACTGGCCCGTGAAGACCCATGACATTGCCCTTACCGGGCTGATGACCGCGCTCGTCCTGGTGATCACGCGCGCGTTTGTGCTTCCCATCCCACAGACGAAAGGATTCTTCAACCTCGGCGAGGCCGGTGTCTACATGGCCGCCATCCTGTTCGGGCCGG
>JBOGSE010000174.1:0-4498 GCA_050694895.1 bacterium
GCGTAGCGCAGCTTGGTAGCGCGTCTGGTTTGGGACCAGAAGGTCGGCGGTTCGAGTCCGCCCGCCCCGACCATCTTCATGTTCTCCGCTTGTGGTCAGCGAGGCGAGCCCCGCGGGGCGTCACCAGAAAAAGGACTTCCCGACTGAGGAGGCGCGTGCATGTCCGCGGCGCAGGCCCACCGATACATCGACGACCATCGGGATGAGGCGCTGGAGACACTGCGCACCCTCATCCGCCAGCCGAGCATCAGTGCGCAGGACAAAGGCGTCAAAGACTGCTCGCGGCTGCTGGCCGACATCATGCGCGGCTCTGGGATTCCCTCCGAGATCATCGAGACTCCCACACAGCCCGTGGTCTACGGCGAGATCCAGAAAGACCCAAAGGCGTTTACGCTGCTGTGCTACGGCCATTACGATGTGCAGCCGCCGGAGCCCCTCGAGCTGTGGACCAGCCCGCCGTTCGAGCCCACGATTCGAGACGGCCGGCTCTACGGACGGGGCACCGGCGACAACAAAGGGCAACTGATCGCGCACGTGCTCGCGGCGAAGGCGTGGCTGGAAGCCGGCGGCGGCCCGCCGATCAACCTCAAGTTCGTCTTCGAAGGGGAGGAGGAGTCCGGGTCACGCAATCTCGGCAACTTCGTGCGCGACCACCGGACGAAGCTGGCCGCCGATCTCGTCTACATCTCCGACGGCGGACTGCATCCGTCTGGCGCACCCGTGATCTCACTGGGCAACCGCGGGATCCTGGGCATCACGCTGGTCGCGCAGGGCGCCGACCGCGACAACCACTCTGGGAACAAAGGCGGGGTCGCGCCCAACCCCGTCTGGATGCTCGTTCACCTGCTCTCCACAATGGTTGATCCTTCGGGCCGCGTGCTCATCGATGGATTCTACGATCGCGTGCGTTCCGTCGGAGGCGTGGAAGAGCGGCTCCTGGCAAAGATGGATTTCGAGCCGAAGGCGTTCGCCGCCACGATGGGCATGGACACCATCGCCATGGATGGCGCGGCCTACTGGAAACGCATCATGCTGGAGCCCTATGTCAACATCAACGGCTTTGTCAGCGGTTATGTGGGGCCGGGATCCAAGACGATCATTCCGTCAAAGGCCGAGTGCCGTATGGACTTCCGCCTGGTGGTCGATCAGAAGACAGAGGAGATCTTCGAGAAGGTGAAGGCGCACGTGGCGAAGGTTGACCCGCGCGTGCAGGTGCTGTCCAGGGGCTTCGGCTCAATGGAAGCCAGCCGCACGCGGCCCGACCATCCCGCGGTGACCGTGGTGGGGCGGGCCATCCGGGCGGTCCGAGGGGTCGACCCGGTCGTGAACCTGAGCAGCGGTGGGAGTTTGCCCAACGCGGTCTGGCCGGACATCCTCGGCGTCGATCATCTCTGCGTGCCCTATGCCAACGCCGACGAGAACAACCACAGCCCCAACGAGAATCTCAGCCTCGAGCGTTTCTACGATGGCATCCACGTGAGCGCCGAGGTCTTTCAGGCGCTCGCCGACGCCGACAGTAGGCGCGAGGTGCCGCTTCGGACCCAGAGCGCTAGCTAGACAGTATTAAGGAAGCTCTTCCCACGCGGCGACCCAGGCGACGACGGGTGCGCCGGCGGGGACGCGAAGACCCGGGGTGCCCAACACCGCGGGGTCGTAGCGGACGACGACCTGCCCGCCGGTATTGCGAAAACTCAGACTGGGATCGCCGGTCAGGACGGCTCCCACGACGTCGACGTGAGCATCATCATCGACCGCGACAGCTTTGCTCGCGTAGACGAGGCCGTGGATACGAACACGCGCGCGTCCTGTAATGGCGACGATGCCATGATTGAGGGCGATCAGACCTGGGAGCCTGCGGGTGGCGAGGGAATGCGTGATCTCCAGCACCGCATCCGGACTGATGTAAACGGCCCCTTCGACGATCAACGCTCCGTCCGAAACGCGCAGGTGCTGTCCGTCCGCTACCAGGAGCGCGCCCTTGACGTAGATGATCCCACTGAGCCGCGGACTGTGCGAGATCGCGCCCAGATAAATCTGGAGCTGGTCAAACTCCTCTGGGGAATAAAGACTATCGCGCTTCCGCTTGAGGTCCGCGTTGCCCACGTACGTTCCGGCCGACGCATTAAGCGCTGCATTCGACATGTTGGCCGCTGCGCGATCCTGAAAGTAGGCCGGGGCGACTTCCGGCAACGGAGGCAAGGTTTTTGCGCGCAGAAGGACGCCCTGCGCGTTGAGGCCCATCGCTCGCAACTGCTGGACATCGACGGGGAGGCGCGTCCCGCCGACTGTAAGGTGGGCCCCGCGTGCAAGCAGCATCCGCACCGGACCGAGCCCGGGGGGATATAGATGCCTGGTGGGGTTCTGGACCGGATCCGCTGGGCCGGCCCCGAGTTCGACGGTGCCAGCGGGCTGATTGAGGGCAACGTCACTCCGCCCAAACCACACCTCTCTTCCCGCGGCAATATGAACCCACGGTCGGTCACCAAGCCCGCGGCCATATGGCAGGATGTAGGTCGCTGCCGGCGGCCGCTGGAAGTGCACGATTCCGGGCCCGTAGAGGGCCGCCAGGAGTGCAGGTGACGCCAGGTAGGTCCGGGCCCGCAGCTTCCTGACCGCGCCCGCCACTTCCCCGGTGCTGGTGATGAGCACCGCACCATCTGGGTCGTCGATGATGGAGACGGTGAACCGGCCAGGCGGGACTCTCGTCAGGATCTCTTCCGTGTAGTCAGCGGGCCTCCACTCACGGCCGGGCCGTGCGCCTCCGGGCGCTGCACCCTCGAGAATAGCCAGCGCGCGATGCACGCCCGCCTCCGCGAGCGCTGCCGCCGCCGCGTTTCGCATTCGCAGCCCGGCACGCGTTTGCTGCTGGTTCATCAGCCAAATAAAGGAAGATGAAGCCCCTGACACCGCGAGGAGGATCACCAGCACGATCAGGAGCGCCATGCCTCGCTGAGCGTGTAGGCGGGTCTGTTGTGGGATGGTTGTCACGCTTCCAATTCTAAGATGATCCAGCGCATAGGAGTTAGCGCAGAGGGCAACGGTTCACGCCGACGCCTCGAGCACACTCTCGCGCAGGTTCCGCGGACGCTTCGTCGAGCTTCGCTAGTTCAGGGTACAGCCCAGGTTGTTGAGCAAATCCAACCGCGCTGCCAGATTAAGCATCGTGGTGCGACTCTGGCTCGCCAGCGCACTGTTGACGGCGGTGACGATCTCGCTTGACAGCAGCGGGTAATCGACGTCGGGGTGCACGGCGTTTAGGAACGCCGCGACCGCTGCCCTGAGGAGGATTCTCGTGGCGCCGGCGATCCCGGGTCCGCCCCCGCCCTGCAGCGCGTCAAGCAGCGTTCCACTAAGGCCCGGACCGGAAAATACGCTTGTCACCGGATTGCTGGGACGGTGGGGGGCGGTCCAGGAATCGAAATGGTGTTCTTGCTTCCAGTAACCGGGGGTGCAGCCTTCGTTGCCGACCGGCGGCGGTGGTGGGGGTGGGGGCGGGCAAAGGGGGGGACAATGGGCTAGAACAGATGCGGGAAATACGGACACCAGCGTAAGACTTGCGACGAGAACAGCCAGGACACGAGCAACCATGAATTATTCCTCCCTCCGGCATGAGGTACATGGAACATCCGGGCCATGACACATAGAACCCGGCCTGACAATCTGGCCGGGTTCGCCATTTGCACCGCGCAGGCCAGGCGACCAGGTCTTGCAGCCCGCGCGTCATCGCATCCAGATAGGAGTACTTGCTACAGATTCTCCCCGCGGTGGGGGCTTCTCAAACCTCCCCATAGGGTGACGTAGCCGGAGTACTTTGATCCTGACGCAACCATGAAGGTTGTGTCAAGGCGAGGTTCCGGGTAGTTCGCGGGTAGGCTAGAAGTAGGCCTCGTCGGTGCTCGCGCCGTCGTTGTAGACAATCGAGCGGGCGCTCTCGCCTCCGAACAACACGAAGACAATCGAGCACGACGCCGATTCACCGGGCTTCACCGCGACCGTGGAGCGGCAGGCATCGGCCTGCCGGAAAGTCGATGGGTCGTACCGCAGCGCGCGGCCGCTGCGATCCACCAGCACAAGAAAGTTCGGGTTGAGGATCTTCACCGTCCGGCCCGAGTTCTTGAGGCTGACCGTCACCACCGCGGTCCGCGTCGGCGCACCGGGCCGGGAATCGAGCGGTCTGCTGTACTTCGGCTGCCGCGCCGTCAGGAAGACGTCACGTGCGGGCCGCTCCTCGGCGAGCATCGCCCGCACAAGGTTCTTGGAGTCGAAGACCCCGATGCGGACGATCACGCCGCCCCCGGTGACGACCAGCAGGCCAATGGCGTCGAACCAGAGGACGCGCTCATCGCCGGCCGCGGCCGGCTGGCCGTATGCCGCGCTTGCCGCCGAGGCCGTCTGCCCCACCCCGACCCCCTTGTCGGTGCGGAACCGGTCGTTCGTGGTCAGCAGAATCACAACGACATCATCGCGCGTGCCGACGACGACGCGATACCGATCGTAG
>JBOGSE010000175.1:0-2896 GCA_050694895.1 bacterium
CGCGAAGCGGTTGTGCTAGTGTGGAGGTGCCCATGGCGTCGAGGACTGCTGATCCGGCAACACGCTGGCGCGAGGAGGCCGAGCGCAACCTCCTGCGCATGACCAACTTTGCCACGCTGATGTTCCAGCCCGCCCCGGCGAGCACCGGTGTGACGCCCCGCGAAGAGATTTATCGCAAACGCGCGGCCCGCCTGTACCGGTACGCGTCGCCGCGGACGTATCGCACGCCGCTGTTGTTTGTGCCGAATCTCGGCATCAGCCGTCCGCATATCTTTGACCTGCTCAAAGGCGGCAGTTTCATCGAGTACATGACCCGTGAGGGGTTTGATTTCTATCTGCTGGACTGGGGGACGTTCGGTCCCGAGGACAGCGACCTCACCGTAGAAGACTGCGTCACGCGCATTTTGCCCAGGATGGTCCGCAAAGTCCTGGAGTCCTCCGGTGCGTCCCGGCTCTCCCTGCTGGGGTACTGCATGGGCGCGCCGCTGACCGCCTCGTTCCTTGGCCTCCATCCAGAGGTGCCGGTTGTAACCTTCATTAATATGGCGGGACCGATCGACTTCTCCAAGGCCGGGCTCTTCGGGGTGTGGCTCGATAAGAAACACTTCAACGTCGACCGCGTCGTCGATACCCTCGGTCAGATGCCCGCGGAAATGATCATGGCCGGCTTCAAACTGCTCAAGCCCACGATGGACGTCTCAACAGCCCTCAACCTCTGGTGGAATCTCTGGAACAAGGACTACCTCGAGGGGTATCGGGCCCTGAGCCAGTGGGCCAACGCCTACGTGCCGATGCCCGCGGAGTTCTTTCGCGAATGGGTCAAGTCGTTCTATCAGGAAAACCGCCTGATTCGAGGCGAATTGCGCTACGGCGGCCGCCCGGTGCGTTTGGAGGCGATTCGGTCCCCGGTGCTGGCGGTCGGCGCAAAAGAGGACTACATCGTGCCGGCCGCGAGCGTCCGGGCGACGATCGATGCCGTCGGGAGCGCCGAGAAGGAGTACGTGGAACTCCCCGGCGGGCATATCTCGCTGATCGCGGGCCGGAGCGCTCCCGTGCACTGCTGGCCCCGGATCGCCGGCTGGCTGGCCCCCAGGTCGTAGCGCTGGCAGCCGGCGGGTGCACGCACTCTTAGGATTCACCGAGGTGGGAACATGACCGAGCGGTCGAATACCGACGTCCTGTTCGACGTCTGGAAGAAGCAGCTCGAATCGGGCACGAAGGCCTGGACGCAGGCGATGGGCCAGGCCCCGACGGCCGACCCGTCGCAGTTCTGGCGCCCCTTCATGGACGGGAGCATCGCGGCCTGGGCCGCGCTCATGTCGCAGGGGCCGGTCAGCCCTGATTTGATGGCTCAGTGGAAGTCGTTCCTGGATCAATGGATCGGAGCGTGGGGCAAAGCGCTGGAGCAGGCGATGGGTACCGAAGCTTTCGCCGCCGCGTTAGGGCGGCATCTGGAGCAGTGGCTTGCCCTGCAGGCCCCGGCCCGCAGGGCCATGGCGGAGGCGAGCGAGGCGGCGCTCGGCGCGATGGGTATGCCGTCCCGCGCCGAGGTCACGGGCATCGCCCGCCGGATCTCGGACCTCGACGACCGGCTGGAAGGGCTTGAAGACCAGCTCAGCGTCGTGATCGCGCGGCTCGAGGGTCTGGCCGCTGCGTTGGCCGTCCGCGCCGGCGCCCCCGCGCCAGCGGCGGGTCAGGCCGCCCAGGCGCGCTCAAGGAGGAAGCAGAAGGCATGACCGGACGGGCGATCGAGCAGCTCACCCTCGGCGAGGCCGCCGAGGTCTCCCGCGATGTGAAGAGCGAGGACATCACCGTGTTCGTCCATCTCATCGGCGATCGCAACCCGGTCCATTCGGACCCGGCGCTGATGGGCCAGACCAGATTCGGGGAGCCCATCGTCCCCGGGATGTGGACGGCCTCGCAGGTGTCGGCTGTGATCGGCACGCGCCTGCCCGGTCCCGGAAGCATCTACGCGTCGCAGGACCTGCACTTCCTCAAGCCCGTGAAGGTGGGGGATACGATCACGGCGCGGGTCGAGGTCATCGAACTTATCCATCAGCGGAACCGCGTCCGGCTCAGGACGACCTGCACCAACCAGCGAGGGGAGCAGGTGCTCTCAGGGGAGGCCTGGGTGCTCCCGCCGCGGGGGCCGGTGCGGGCCGCACCGAACCGGCAAGCGGGAACCCCCCGGCGGCGGTACTAGAAGAGCGCGCGAACGAACGGGATTAGCACTCCGTACGCGAGCGCGCCCACCGTCAGCACGATCACCAGCGCCGCCAGGATCTTCGCCAAGTCCTTGTTGAGATCCGGAATCTCAGCGCTCAGCGGCATGCCGCGCAGTCTGGGAAGCAGATGCTCCGTGGCGGCCTCAACGAACGCGCGTCCATCGGCGCCAAACGCGGCCAGGTCGACCCGGAGGCGCGCCCCGTCGCGGCCGTGGAAGGTGAGGGTGTAGTCCCGCTCGTCCTTCCTGACGTCCACGCGCCAGATCTCCTCCCACACAAGACGACGGGGGAAGAACCCGAGCCGCCGGATGCCCTGCTGATCGATGCGCCAGCGTTGGGTCGATGTCAGCAGGCCCAGGGCGCACAGGGCGAACGAGACCCCCCAGAAGGCGCCGAAGAGCATCGCGGCACCCGCCCGCTGGTGGGCGGGGTTCCAGATGGCCAGGGCGGCGGAGACTGACCCGATCGCAAGGACGGCGAAGAATCCCGTGAAGAGGGTGTAGAACCGCCGCAGAAACGGGACGGGGCGGAGCTCGATCACAAGAGAATTCTCCCCTGACCGCCGCGGTCCCAGACGGCGTGAACTACCTAATCGCTTGGTCTGCCCTCGAGCGCCTCGACCTGTGGGCAAGGTACAGGTGTCAGACGAGCCATGCGATCGCAGAATGTAG
>JBOGSE010000176.1:0-11043 GCA_050694895.1 bacterium
CCACGCCTGCGAAAACGAGTTTCGCCGCGGCGAGAGTCGTATCGAACAGGAATCCCACCAGCGGCATCAGCCAGTAGTCGGTCATTGCTTCGACCCCGAGCGGGTGCGTTGGATGAATATAGAGCACCGCCCCCAGGCCGTCGGCCGCCTCATAGACCGGCCAGAATCGCTGGTCGGCAAGCGCGGTCCCGTTGACATTGCTGAAGAGCATCGCGCCGGCAAAGCCGAGCCGGGTCATGCAGCGTTCGAGTTCGGCAGCCGAGGCGTTCGGGTCGTTGAGTGGAAGCGTGGCGAGCGCGCTGAAACGCCCAGCACGACGTGACATGATCTCTGCGAACGCGTCGTTCACCAACCGCGCCAGGTCGGCCGCCCGTTCGGGCGCCTCGACGTGCGTGCCGGGCGTGGTGAGCGTGAGGACCTGCCGGTCAACGCCCGCTTCGATAAGCACCTGCTCGCGGTATGCGATGTCGCGGTGCCCACGGACCACGATGTTGTAGTCGCCCGGGTAGTGGAGCAGCGGATTTCCCTCGGCGTCGACCGTGACCCGTACGTTGGTAGGCGTCGAGGTCAGCGCGTCGAGGTACGCGGGCGGATAGAAATGGTTGTGAATGTCGATGATCGGCACGTCGGTATCGTATCAGACCGCTTCGCTGGCAAGAAGGCCGGTCTTGAGCAGACCGAAGGTTCTTGTTGTTCGCGGTACGAAGGAGGTCGCGATGGGAGTCACGTCGGGACACGTCCCGGTGCGGGGCGCCACCCTGTATTACGAGGCTACGGGCGAAGGCCGCCCCCTTGTCCTGCTCCATGCGGGCCTCTCGGATCTGCGTATGTGGGATGACCAGGTCGGAGCGCTCGCAAGACGTCACCGCGTCATCCGCTACGATCTCCGCGGATACGGCCGGTCGCCGGCGACCGATCATGAAACGCCGCACCGGGAGGACCTCTACGAGCTACTCGGCTTCCTGAAGATTGACGCGGCGTCGCTCTGCGGGCTGTCTCTCGGAGGATACACGGCCATTGACTTTGCCCTGGACCATCCGGACATGGTCCATGCGCTCATCCCCGTGTCCTCCGGCTTCAGCGGGTATCAGCCGGTACATACAAGGCCGCAGGCCGAGGAGGTCCTGTTTGCCGAAGCGGAGGCGGCGCGCGAACGTGGCGAGTTCGATCGTCTCGTCGATGTCGCGGTCAGGATCTGGGTCGATGGACCGGGCCAGTCGCCGAACCGCGTACCCCAGGCGCTGCGGGAACGCGTGAGGGCAATGTTCACGGCCAATCTTCCCATGGACGAGAAGAGGCGGCGTTTGCCAGCTCGACCGCCCGACCCCCCGGCCGCGGCCCGTCTCTCCGAGATCCGGGCGCCCACGCTCGTTGTCGTTGGGGATCTCGACACCTCCGCGATCCGCTCCGCTACCGACATCATGGCCGAGCGGATCCCGGGTGCGCGCAAGCTCGTGCTCACCGGATGCGCGCACTTGCTGAACATGGAGCGGCCTGAGGAGTTCAATCGGATCGTCAAGGAGTTTCTGCACGACGTTGAACGGCCACATGATCACCCTTGATGTGAAGAAGGTTCTTGAAACCGAATTGACGGAAGGCCAAGCGTGATGCCTCAGTCGCCGACCACGATCGCGCCGATCATGCCTGGGTGTTGGGCGCAATAGTAAGGATAGACACCCGGCCGACTAAACTGCGCCTTGAACGACGTGCCGGCTCCATTGGCCTGACCGACGAGCTGGGTCCCGGCACGAACCACCGAGTGCAGCATGGCATCCCGGTTGACCCATGTGACCGATGTTCCGGGCGCAACCCGGATGACGGTTGGCGCGAAACAGGCGTCCTGCATCGCGACCGTCGTGCCGCGCGCGTCGGTCGACGGCATGTGGCACCCGCCTCCCCCGCCGGCCAGCGCTGGCACACGTGCCGCTGCTCCGATTGCCAGCGCCGCGATAGACAGTGCGAGCGCACGCATCATACCCGATTCCTCCTGTGTACCGTTTGCCGTTGTTACACCGCAGGAGGCCGGTTGGTTCCCGCTCAGCGCATCGATTTGGCGATCCGAAGTGACCCCTCTTTCGAGAGGGCCGACTCGAAGCGGAAGGTCACGCCGTCGCGTTCCCAGATGAGCACGCTGCCGGCTAGGCGCAACACGTCCTCTCGAACACCGGCGGGACTGCGATAGACCAGCGTATGCGCGCCACTGATCCAATACCCCTGACCGCCGCCGAATGTGACCGCCTCAATCCGTGTGCTGCCAGATGCGAGCTTCTTGAGGTAGCTGGGATCAAGTTCTGCCCGGAACTCGGTCACAAGCAGTCCCACACCGGTCTCATGTGCGCGCGGCAGACCCGGGCGCGCCTTGTAGACCAGGCTGACGCGTCGTTCCTCGCTTACGTAGATCTGGTCTGGGTCCCCGAGAGCCGCGGGGATCAACACACGGAACGGCACAGCGCGCCGGACCTCGGCAAGGCTGACCAGCCTCCCAAGACGGAGGTCGGCCACGACAGGCGCATGCGCACCCTGATCGAGCACGATCCTGATGCCCCTCACCCCGAGCCAGTGACTGATGGCAACGGACTGGCCGAGAGCCAAGCCAGCCAGCAACACGGCTAGCGCCGCAGCCGCATAGACCCATGCTCTGCTTCGCGGTCGCGCTTCCAGGCGCGCGCGTACCCGCATCGCAAGCTCCGGCGACGGTGGAACATCCAGCCGTGGGCCCAGGTCGCGCAGTGCCTCCGCGAGTTCGTCGTCGGTCGGTCGGATGTCAATCACGAGCGGCCTCCATGGTCTCAAGCTTGCCCGACAACAACCTTCTCAGACGCAAGAGCGCACGGGACAAGCGCGATTTCACGGTGCCCCGCGCGACGCCCAGCGTCTCGGCCATCTCCGCCTCCGTGAGATCGAGAAAATACCTATAGGCGATGACGAGGCGGTCTTCTTCCCGCAGCCGGTTGACCGCGCGAAGTAAGTCCGGACCGGCGAGTGCGGACTGTTCCGGCGCCGGCGCCTCAAGATTCTCTGCCAGGCGAAGGTCGAGCCCGCCGTGGCGGAATGTCCATCGCCGTTGGTTACGCGCCTCGTTCGCGACAATCGCCAGAAGCCACGGCCGGAATGCCGACCCAGGAGTGAAGCGGCGCAATGCGTAATAGGCTTTGATGAAGGCGCACTGCGCCACGTCCTCCGCATCGGCGCGGGCGCGGGTGATCAGAAAGGCGGTCCGGTACGCCACCTGCTGATACCGGCGTACAAGTTCCTCGTAGGCGCCGACATCACCATGCTGCGCGCGCGCGATCAGCTCATGGTCGCCCGAATCGGGACCTTCGTCAGGCACTTGCCTGTATTACACCTCAAATCACGCATCGGTTCCCGGTTTCTTTACAGAGGATTCTGTGGAAGCCGTGGAGTATGGTGCCTTGTCGGGAGAGTATTGAAGGAAGAATCGACCCTTGGGGGAGGGACTGTCATGCAGAAATTCTCGATGACCTGCAGTTGCGGACATGTCCTGGCAGTCGAAGCGGTGACACGGCCAGAGGCTGTGGGGAAGCTCAAGGCGATGATGACTCCACAGGCGATAGCGCAGCACCTCGCCGAGAAGCATCCAGGGCAGCCGGCCATCCCAGTGAGTCAAGTGCACGCCATGATAGAGCAGGCAACGGTGGCGGCATAAGAAGAGAGTCCGTTGATATTCTGTTAGGGAACTCTGCGCTACAGTCCCAGGATCCGATCAAGCGCGATATGGCCCGCGCCTGTGAAGACGAGCGCCAGGGCCTGTACCATCAACGCAAATTCAAACTCCCAGCCTGTGCCATTGACGTCCATGAAGCGTGCGTGCATCATTCTCCGCTTGACCAGCTGGATCGCGACCAACATGTCAATGGCAAATCCGAGCGCCAGAATGCGGGTGCCCAGGCCCAGGATGAGCAGGGCCGCGCCCACTGTCTCCAACAGAATGACGACCCAGGCAAAAAGCGTGGGCAGCGGTACGCCCATCTGTTTCAAGAAGCCTGCAAAGCCAGCCGGACCCTTCGCCGGCCCGTTGGGGTTGAGTTTGAGCCACGCGTGAAAGGGAAAGATCACGCCCAGCCCCACGCGTAGAATCAGCAACCCCCAATCGCTGACTGGTGCGAACAGGGTTTCCAACATCGCGTTCTCCTTTCTCCCTCAGTTCCCTCTTGTAACTGACCACACTATCAGTCATCATGGAAGAGAGCGCAAGAAGGCACTTCCATCTGCCCCAGTTACGCGGAGGGAACCGTGGAAGCGATTCAAAGGATGCCAGGCAAGGGCCCGATCAAGGCCAACCGCTGCGCGGCCCGCGACGTACTCGACCGTGTGGGCGACAAGTGGTCGGTCTATGTAATCTCCCTTCTCGGGGATAGCACTCGGCGCTTCACTAATCTGCGGCGGAGCATTGACGGCATCAGCCAGCGGATGCTCACCGTCACATTACGGAACCTCGAACGTGACGGTATCGTCAGCCGAACCGTCTATCCTGTCGTGCCTCCGCGAGTCGACTATGCCCTCACTCCGCTGGGACGCACCCTTCGCGACATCATCGGCGCGCTTGTGGCCTGGGCGGACGAACACACGACGGACATCGACCGGGCCCGTGCCAACTATGATCGACGTGCGCTCAGGATAGGCGCATTGCGCGGGCAACGACCTCCAATGGTGCGTGCTTCGTAGGAGAACCGTGAAGTCTTATGGCCTCGGGCCGCTACACCCGGCGAAGGCTCGTTCCAAAAAAGCCACGGCATCTGCGCCCCAAATCTGGGCGAACTCCGGGCGGCCGGCAAGATTGAAGAATTGGTGTGCGCTGGGGTGCGTGTACTCCCTCGACTCGACGGATCTCCCCCACCGCTGCAATTCCCTCACAAGGACGCGGGTAACTTCGATGAAGGAGTCCTCATCGATCGTGTTGCTCTGCATAAGGATCGGACCCCGAATGTCCCGGGCGGACCGGATCACGTCGCCGAATCCCACGAAGCGGTCGAGGTCCGGGGCCCATATGGCAACCGGGCCCTGGGCAATGGTTGCGCGATACAGCGCGGGCTTCTTCACTGAGGCCAGCAGGGCGGTCACCGCTCCCGACGACCACCCAGTATTTGCGATGCAGTCGGGGTTGACGTCGGACCGAGTCCTCAGCCACTCGACGCTGCCGTTGATGTCATCCGCCCGCCCATTCAAGAAGGCCACCCGCGCCTGACGGTAGGCCGCTTCGGGGTTCGGACCCTCCGAGGCGCCATATCCTCGGGTCTGCGTGAAGAAGAGCATCCACCCCTTGCTCAGGAGGAACGCCAGGCAGGGGGTGTTCTCATTGATGATCTGCGCCCCAGCGGTGGCGAATCGTGCGCCGTGGCTCCAGACGACGACGGGGAACCGGCCCTCTCTGGCGGGTTTCATGATCCAGCCGACGAACTGCAAGCCCTCCACGCGGTACGTGACTCGTTCGATCCGACATGATTCCTGCGCAGCCGCAGGCTTGAGAACGCCCACGGTCCCGAGGAGCACGAAGGAAAGAAGCAGTCCCAACCCTCTCACCAGGTATTCCCCCTTTACCCCGTCCGGCGTGACCCACGAGGAACCCTCACCGCACGGCGATGGCCACACGGTACGGCACTTGCTGAAAGCCGTCATCGGGGAAATCCCTCAGGTCGGTACCCATTTCTGCATCCGCCCAGGAACCTGAAGACCGGGGCGCCAGCCACCGGCTCACGTGTGGGTGGGTTGAGGCCGGGCGGGTTGCCGGTACCGCGAATAAGGACAGCCGTTGTGGCGAGGCTAGAGGCGCGTGCCCAGGTCTTGTTTGACCGCCCAGGCGGCGACTTGTGCGCGGGAGCGGAAGCCCAGCTTGTTCAAAATGTGCTGGACGTGGTTCTCCGCGGTCTTCTCGGTAATCTCCAGCGTCGCGGCGATCTCGCGGTTGGTTTGCCCCTGCGCGACCAGCATGGCGACCTGCTGCTCCCGACGGGTCAGCGGCATGCGCGCTCGGGAGGCCGGCGGCTCGATGGCCGGCATGTTCGCGAGGGCGTAGTCCCCCGCCTCGTCGACCGTCAGGGTCCGGCCCTCTGCCCACCGGGTGTGAAACGCGTCTGCGAGGTCTCTGCGCGTCATGGCCACCAGCCGGTCATAGTCGCCGCGGATGAAATGGGGCAGCGATACCCCGATCGACTCCCTGAGGCCTTCCGCCGCGCCAAAGAGGCGGGCCGCCTTGTCCTGCTGCCGTGTTGCGCAGGCGACCGCGGCCAGTCCCACCAGACAGACGGCGATGCCTCGCACTTCTCCAAGCCCCCTGCGGAGAATCAGGCTGTCGCCGAACAGCGCCGCTGCCCGGTCGTATTGTCGTCGGTGCCAGGCCACTGTGGCGAGATGGCTCTGGGCTGTGGCCGTCCCGTGCCTGTGACCCAATGCGCGGAATTGCTGCAGACCTTCCTCGATCAGCGCTGCGGCCCGAGCGAGCTGACCGCGCTCCCGCATCACCAGGCCGAGGTCGATCAGGTTGATCGCCACCCGCCACCTGGCATTGAGGGCGCGGCTGAGACGCAGGCTCTCCTCGAGCAACGCGGCCGCCTGGGCATCATCACCCCTGTCACGTGCAACCAATCCCAGAATGTGCTGAGCGTCGGCAATGCCCAAAGGATCGGCGAGCTCCCGGCAGATGGTCAGGCTCTCCGACCCCAGCGCCGCCGCCCGGTCGTAGTCGCCTGTGGCACAGGCGTAGAACCCGAGGATGTTCAGCGCACACACCGTGCCCCACTTGTCGCCAAGGGCTCGACCGAGAGACAGGCTTTCCTCCGCCAACGCCGCGGCCCGCGCGAAATCGCTCTGCTGAAAAGCCAGCATCCCGGCGCCGTTGAGCACTTTCACCTTTGCAGCGGATGACGCTCCGCTCGTGTCGTGCAGCACCGCCTCCAGCCAGCGGCGGCCCTCGTTCCAGTACCCGCGGATTTCCCAGAACGGGACCAGGCTCGCGGCGAGCCGCAGTTCAATCTCCCTTTCACCGTCTTCGCTGAGGCACCAGGTCAACGCAGCCCGTAAGTTTTCATGGTCCGCCTCCAGCCGGGCCAGCCAGGTGCTCTGCTCAGGGCCCTGAAACTCCCGTTCCGCACGCTCTGCCAGTGCCATGAAGTAGCCGGCATGCCGCCGCTGAGCGACGTCGCTCTCGCCGCTGGCCGCCAGCCGCTCCTGCGCGTACTCTCGGATGGTCTCCAGCATCGCGAACCTGGGCTCGCTATCGGGCCGTATCTCTTGCCGCAGCAGGCTCTTGTCGACCAGTGGGGCCAGGCCGTCCAGGATGTGATGCGGGCGCGCTGCGTTGCAAACCGCGTCCGCTGCCTCAATACTGCAGCCGCCGGCAAAGACGGCGAGGTGCCGGAACAGCGACTGTTCGCCGGGACTCAGGAGGTCGTAGCTCCAGCCGATTGCTCCGCTGAGTGTGCGCTGTCGTGCGGGCAAGTCGATGGGCCCACTAGTGAGCAGCTCTAACCGCCGTTGCAGGCGTCCGAGGATCCCCTGCGGCGGGAGGACTTTGATCCGGGCCGCGGCGAGCTCCAGTGCGAGCGGGAGACCGTCCAGGCGCTGGCAGATCTCCGCCACTGCCCGCGCGTTCTGAGGAGTGAGCGCAAACTCCGGTCTGGCCGATCGCGCCCGATCCACGAAGAGGGCAACCGCAGGATAGGCGGCAAGCGCATCCGACGGGGGAAGGCGGTCGGGATCCGGGTGTGCCAGAGGCGGAACCGGAAACTCGTGTTCCGCTGAGAGCCGTAGCGCCGCCCGGCTGGTGGCCAGGACCTTCAGGCGCGGGCAGGCCGCCAGCAGTCCAGCTACATCAGGTGCGGCGGGAAGCACCTGCTCAAAGTTGTCCAGAATCAACAGCAGTGCCCTATCGCGAAGATACTCCTGGAGCGTGGCCAGAGGCCGCCAGTCTGGAGAGTCCCGAACCTTCAACGCCTGAGCGATTTCGAAGACAACGCGCTCCGGGTCGCGGATCAGAGCGATGTCTACGAACACCACCCCGTCGGGAAAGTCGTCGAGAAGCCCCCGTGCCACTTCCAGGGCCAGTCGCGTTTTGCCGACGCCAGCTGGCCCGGTCAGCGTGAGCATCCGTACGTCGTCCCGGCGCAGCCGATCCCGGACCGCAGTGATCTCCTTGCGCCGTCCGATCAGTCGCGTAAACGGCGCCGGCAGGTTCTCGGGCGGCGACGCCGAGAGGAGCCCCTCGCCGCGGAGCGACCGGGACACGAAGGTTGATCGCTGGCTTCGCGTGCCCTCATGACGCCTGGATTTTCGAACACGGCCATGTCGCATGGTTCTACTCAACACTCGGCGAATGAACGCCCATATTCTTCAGCCAGCAAGAAAACGGGACCTGCCGCCATCCTGGGTCTGGAGTGCCGACTGAGCCCCCACGGGCCTGAAGGGGTGCGTGTACCCGTTCCGGTTCTTCGCGAGAAACGTTCGGAGGGCTGAAACGCTTGTGGGGATTGTCCTGGTGGACCTTGATCAGCGATCTTCGAACTGCCCTGGAGAAACAGCCCCTGCCGCTGGACGCGATGAAGGAACTGCTCGGGAAGGTCGCGTGAGCCCCGAACTTTTGTTCGGGCTATGGTTAGTGTCCCCTCGGAGGATATGAGAGGACCCGTAACGCTCCGTGGTACCGTCCCTCCTCATCGGGCTTCTCAAAGAGGGTGATCTCACACTCCATGTCGTCTGGCAGGTTGATGGGTTCTAAAGCCACCAAGGCACCTTTCTCAACCCGGACCCGGACGGTGCGGAGCGACATCGAGCCTGCAAGATGCTCAAAGAGGGCGAGGATGACCTCGGCAAGGTAGTTCTTCGCCTCCTCTGCCGTGCGACCCATGGTGGAGACATCGAAGACTGGGGCATGGGCGACAAAGCCCTCTCGTTCTCGAAAGACTCGTGCCGTGAAGGGATGGCTTACAACCGTCAGCTTCACGGTCTGCTGTGACTGCTTGCTCTGCCTCTCATTCCATCCTCACGTGCTTACTCGTTTCCTGTAGTCTGAACCGCACCGAGGACAAAAGACCTCCCTGCCCCAGAGACGGTTTCCACAGTGGGGACAGGTGCCGTATTGTTTCTCGACAAGAGGCGAGCCATCGAACGCGCAGAAATCTTCCTCGAAGGAAAAATACCAGCACTGTGGGCAGACTTTGAGCAGCATAGCAGTCGCATTGTAGCGATGACAATTGCGCTGTCAATTCGTCGAGGGGCGAGGTCGCTCGCCCCTTCCTTACTTACCCCTGTTCCAGCAGGTCAAAGTAGCGTTCCCGACTCATCCCGCTCGTCCGGAGCAAATTCTTGATAATGAACACAGGCACCTCGCCGTACCGGGGAATGACGAGTGGCCGAATACTGCCTGGCTTTGTGTAGATGAGATGATCTCCCTTTGTCCGCGCATACGTCCAGCCGTCTCGCTCAAAGACTGCCACCAGCTGGCGGTAGGAGACGGGGACAAGGCGAGGCATGGCGAGGACGCCGTGGGAGACAGCGGATGTGATCTAGCGAGGGAGCGAAACGGTCGCCCGCTCCTGGGCGAGCAAATCCGGCGCTTTCCATCCCTCCGTCGTGTGTTCGTACCCGGCTTCGGTGAGGACATCCGTCAATGTGCCCATCCGCTGGGCTTCTTCGACAAAGGCCTCGACGGCTTCCCGGAGGTGCGCCTTGGCCTCCTCCACCGTCTCACCCTGGCTGGAGACATCCAGCTCCGGCGTGTGGGCAACGTACACCCGGCCTTCTTTGAAGACCTGAATCGTGTAGGCGATATTACCCACTGGTTGCTGCTTAGTCGTCACTGGCATCGGACCTCCTATGTCTCCCGCAGCATACGCCGTTCGGTTCGGCCGGTCAACGGCAAGAGGATTTCCCTTCTTTTTTGGTTTGTGATTCTCACCGACACCGAGTTCCTCGCGGAGCCACGGGGTCATCCGGACAATCTCGGCGGTCACTTTGATGTCGTTGATGATCTCTTCCACTTCCTTCTCAGAGAGCTTGCGGCCAGCAAGTGGCTCGAAAATTTTTCTGGTGATTCGTTCTTCGTACGGGTTGAGCATGCGCGGATGCTCGCGAATCGTAGCGGCATTGTCAAGGAAACAGTTCGAAGTTCAGATAGCCCTTCCACCATGCCCACCACGTCAATCTTCGAACTAACCGAACCTGAAGACGCGGCAACGCGAAAACTCAACCGCTCACTGGACGGTCGCGCAGACGGCTACCTTCGAATTGTTTGAACCTGTTGGGGGGGGACGTGTGTTCGGTAGTGGTGGGCCCTGGTGGACTCGAACCACCGACCTCGCCCTTATCAGGGGCGCGCTCTCACCACCTGAGCTAAGGGCCCACGGCTGCCACGAGTATAGCGGGCGGTCTGCTCTCAGGCAACCGGCGCTGCTACACCATCGAAATCACGGCGGACGGACGCCAGCAACTCCGGCTGCGACATGACGTCGTACGCGGTGAGCGCCATGGCCTTCGCGGCGACAAGCATGGCGCTAAACCCTCGATCCGAGAGAGCAGCCTCGCGGAACTCGACAGTGTGCCCGGCCAGGGACTTCGGCCCGATCGACACATAGGGATGGATTGACGGGATCACCTGACTGACGTCGCCCATGTCGGTCGATCCCATGCGTGGGCGTTCGGGCATCGGATCCTGCGACCACCCCAGCCGCGCCAGATGCCGGGCGAACGTCGCGGCCAGCGTCCGGTTCGGCTTGATCGCATCGTAGCCCTTGCGCGCCGTGTACTCCAGCGTGGCGCCGGCGGCCTGGGCGGCGCCCTGCGCGCAGGCGATCACGCGATCCAGCACCTTCTTCGCGTAGGGGCTGTCCGTTGCGCGCACGGTGAAGACGGCCTCGGCCCGGTCTGGAATGATGTTTGGCGCGGCGCCCCCATACGTGATGATACCGTGAATTCGGGCATCGTCGCGGACCTGCTGGCGGAGCAGCCCAATCGCCACAAATGTCTGAATCAACGCGTCCAGGGCGTTGATCCCCTCGTGCGGAGCAGACGCCGCGTGCGCGGCCTTGCCCA
>JBOGSE010000177.1:0-5815 GCA_050694895.1 bacterium
CTTGTCCACCAATTCTGTGATTGTCTCCGAAGCCTGGTGCATTTGCGTGTCCTCCTAATGGTGATTTGGTGTCTACACACTAAACCCTAAACCTAGGTTCAAGGTCAAGTGTTGCAAATTTTGGCCGCATTTCGAGAATCGCGCACGGTCCTTTCAGGTTTAGACGCCCCGTTCGACCCGCTCCGTCCACGGCGCGACCTTTTCCAGCCGCAGCGTCATCGTTAGGAAGAACAGTGTAGCGACCAAGAACCCCAGGGAGATGCCCCAGAGTTTCGTCGCCACGGGGGCGAGTCCGAGGGTCCCGATCAGTCCGACCAACGGGCCGCAACAGAACGAAATCCCGAGCGCTCCGAAGATGAGTCCAGCGCTCCCCAGAGCCAAGGGTCGGCAGCAATTCACTCGGCTGCGCACCACCGCGAGGGTAATGTTCATCCCGTAGGCGAGTGCGAGGAGTGCGGCCTTGGCCAGTTGGGACGCCACGAGGGTGAGCATGACGTGGGGTGTCACCACCCACCAGAGGTACCCCTTCGACCATGAGAATCTCATAGTTCCTTGGGGAAAGGGGAACGGGGGCTGGCAAATTGCGGCGACAAGCCATCTCTAGAGGTGAGCTGTCCCTTCATCAACTTCTTCTGTTCCGCACAACACGCTGAGGCTTGGGCGCGGCCGGATGGTTGGGTCGGCCAATTCCTCCCGCTCCACCAAGCGGTCGCCCTCGCCGTTGACCGTTTTCACTTCATCATCGAGCTGTATCAGCGGTGCGCACCGACCCTTCGTGCAAGCGGGGATAACCGAACGTTTGTTTGCTAGGCCGCCTCTCCCAAAAGCTCCTTCACCACGTCTAGCGGGAGGGGGTTCTTCCGGAGGGAGGTTCGAAGGTCTTCGATCAAGGTCCACCAGCAACTCGAAGATCACGTACGAAGCCCTTCATCATGGACGGCTGCGGTCAGGATGACGAGGCCGCCTCAGGGTACACTCCGCCCTGTCGTTAGCTCCCTTGATTCACTGTCAGGTTGCCGAGGGAATGGAGAAATTCGGGGATCTCCCATTTTTCGCCTAGACTTCGTAACAGGTCCAGGCTCTCCGCGAAGAGCGCTTCCGCGCGCTCATAGTCGCCCTTGGTTGAGAAGGGGATCACCCAGGGGGAGGAGGTGGTGGTGGCGTAGTGAGCGCTTGGGCGCTCCCGAACTCGACTAGAAACGGGACACCGCTCAGGGGGATCAGCAGGAAGTGATCGACGGCCGTGGGAATTGGCCGAGGACCCCAAAGGAGGAGGGAATCCTGATGGCAATGTGGCGGTGGTTCAGCCGGGCCGCGGTGATCGGTCTCGCCGTGGTGGTGCTCGCGCCCCTGGTGTTCGCCCAGGCGCAGCCCCGCCCCGGCGGTGAGCTCGTCTTCGTTACAACGGAAGAACCGGACACCCTGGACCCCCAGAAGACCAGCGCGGCGGTGACGGGTAACGTCATGCGCTGGTTGGGGGATACGCTGATCACGAAGGACCTCAGGGGCAACTATATCGGTGGGCTGGCCAAGTCGTGGAGTGTTTCGCGCGACGGCCTCACCTGGACGTTTCAGTTGAAGGAGAACGTGAAGTTTCATGACGGCACTCCGTTCACTGCCCAGGCGGTGAAGGGCTCGATTGAGCGCGCGCTCGCGCCGGAGACCAAATCGCCGGTCGCCGGCGCGCTGTTCGGGCCGGTCGCCGGTGTCACCGCCGAAGGCGCCCTCACCGTCGTCATCAAGCTCAAGGAATCATTCTCACCGTTTCTCGACAACCTGACCGATCCCAGGGCGATCATCATCAGCCCGCAAGCGGCGCAGCAGCTGGGTGACCGGTTCGGCCGCAGCCCGGTCGGCACAGGGCCGTTTAAGTTCCAGGAGTGGCGCAGCGCCGATCGCGTGATCCTAGTGCGGAATCCCGACTACCAGTGGGGCCCGAGTTACG
Organism: bacterium; assembly: GCA_050694895.1. Taxonomy (GTDB): domain Bacteria; phylum Sysuimicrobiota; class Sysuimicrobiia; order Sysuimicrobiales; family Humicultoraceae; genus JBQTJP01. Next base: position 1,946 of record JBOGSE010000177.1, read on the forward strand.
TCCACGCCGGCCCTCCCTACGTCGAGCGCCTGATCCTGCGCATCGTGCCGGAGGCGGCCGCGCAGGTGGCAGCGTTCGAGCGGGGCGAGATCACGGTCACGTTTCCCGCGGTCATCCCGGCGACGGACGTGCGCCGGTTGCAGGATACGAAAAAGTACACGTTCTTCACCTTCTTGCGCAAAGGCCTCGCGGTAATGATGGAGTTCAACGTCACGAAGGAGCCCTTCACCGACGTGCGTGTGCGGCGCGCCTTTGCGTTCGGGATCGAGAAGAAGAGTCTCCTCCACATCGCGCTGGAAGACCTGGGCGAGGTCGCTTACGGACCCTTGCCGCCTTCGATCTGGGGGTACTGGGACGGCATCAAGGACTACGCGCCCGGGTACGATCCCGGCCAGGCCAAGCGGCTGCTGGCAGAGGCAGGCTGGCAGCCGGGGCAGGGTGGTGTGCTCCAAAAGGACGGTAAGCCGTTCACATTCCAGCTCTTCATTGTGCCCACCGACCTGGCGCGGAAGACGGCGCAGATCGTCCAGGCACAACTGCGGGCCTATGGCATCCAGATGGAGATCCAGGCTTTCGAGTTTGGGACCCTGCTGGCGAAGCTGCGGGCCGGCGAGCACCAGGCCGAGTTCCTCGGATACACATACACGTCTCCGGACATCTTCTTTCTGTGGTTTCATTCGTCGAACGTGGGCACCGGTCTGGCGTTCAGCCACAACAAAGATCCGCAGCTCGACAGGATGATCGTGGCGTCGCGCACCGAGACCAGCCCGCAAAAGCGGCTGGAGATCTACCGCGACCTGCAGAAGTACGTCGTGGACAGGGCGCTGTGGGTGCCGCTGTTCATCAATACGAACTACATCGCGATCCAGCCGAGCGTCCAGGGTGCCAAAGTCCACCCCGACGGATTCCTCGTGGTGAACGACGCGTTCCTCCGCTGATCGTCAGGGACGGGCGGGATGCGGGCCTACCTGATCCGCCGGCTCCTCCTGCTCGTCCCGACGCTGTTCGGGGTCACCCTCGCCACGTTCTTGATGCTGCACCTGGCCCCGGGCGATCCCGTGCAGATCATGCTCGGGGAGTTCGCGTCGGGGCCGGAGGCTGCGCGCCTGCGCCGCGAGCTTGGGCTCGACCAGCCGCTGCTCATCCAATATGCCAAGTTCCTCGAGCGCACGGTGCACGGTGACCTCGGGACCTCGATCCGCAGTCGCCGCGCCGTCGCCAGTGAGGTCGCTGACCGGCTGCCGGCAACCATCACCCTGACGATCGCGGCCACCGCCCTCGCCGCAAGCGTCGGCGTCTCGATCGGCACCGTCGCCGCGACGGCCCGGTATCCTCTGGTCGATTCCGCCGTCATGGCCTTCTCGCTGATCGGCCTGTCGATGCCGACGTTCTGGTCCGGGCTGCTGTTGATCCTCACCTTCTCGCTGAAACTAGGGTGGCTGCCTGTCACCGAATCCGAAGGGATCCGGGGGCTCATCCTGCCCGCGGTGACCTTAGCGGCACCGGCTTCGGCTGTCCTGGCGCGGATCACCCGGTCGAGTGTCCTGGAGGTGCTGCGTCAGGAGTACATCCGAACAGCTCGTTCAAAGGGTCTGGCGCAGCGCGCCGTGGTGGTCCGGCATGCCCTGCGCAACGGCTTGATCCCTGTGCTGACGATCCTCGGGCTGCAGTTCGGGGGCCTACTGGCTGGCGCCGTCATCGTCGAATCGGTGTTCGCGCGGCCGGGACTCGGCCGCCTGGCCGTAAGCGCCATCCTGGCGCGCGACTTTCCCGTGGCCCAGGGGATCGTGCTGGTCGTCGCGGTGATGTACGTGTTCGTGAACGCCACCATCGACGCTACGTACGGTTTTCTCGATCCAAGGATCCGCTACCATTGAGGGCCGTTCCCGCTGGCAGAGTCCCGATGCGCACCATCCCGCCTCCCGGCGGGCGCCGGCTCTTCCTGGCGCGCCTGCGGCGGCGGCCACTGGTGGCCGCGGCGCTGTTCGGGCTCGCAGCCTTGGTCGGGCTCGCGGCCGCGGCGCCGTTGATCTCGCCCCATGATCCGTACGCGCTGATTCCAGGCGAAACGCTGCGCCCGCCGACGGCGCGCTTCCCCTTCGGCACCGATGATCTCGGCCGGGACATCCTCAGCCGCGTCATCTACGGGACGCGCATCTCGCTGCAGATCGGCGTGGTCACCGTCGGGATCGCGCTCGTCCTGGGCACCGCCGTCGGACTGACGGCCGGCTACTACGGCGGCCGTGTCGACGGCGGGTTGATGGCCGTGATGGACGTGATGCTGGCCTTCCCGCAGATCTTGCTGGCGATGGGCATCCTGGCCATGCTGGGGCCGAGCCTGATCAACGCGATGATCGCCGTGGGGCTCTCGGCGGTGCCCGTCTACGCGCGCACGGCGCGCAGCGTCACGCTTGGCGTGAAAGCCCTGGACTACATTGAGGCCGCCCGCGCGATGGGCGCGCCCGACCTGCGCGTTATCGCCCGCCACGTACTGCCCAACATGATTCCGCCGATCATCGTGCTGGCGACCGCCGGCATGGGCATCTCGTTGCTCGTGGCGGCAGGCCTAAGCTACCTGGGCCTGGGCGCGCAGCCGCCGCTGCCCGAGTGGGGCTCGATGCTGAGCGCCGCCCGGGCGTATCTGCGCAATGCCTGGTGGATGGCCACGTTCCCGGGGTTGGCGATCATGGTCGTCGTGCTCTGCCTGAACATCTGTGGCGACTGGCTGCGCGACCTGCTCGATCCGCGGCTGCGGACCTAGGCCGAGCCGACGCGCATTTGGTGAGGGGAGAGACCGATGCGAAGACGCCTCGGACCTCATGAGAAGGACCACCTATTTCTGATCGAGGGGGCGCGGGACGGCTTAGGGAGGACGGGGCTACCGCGGTAGGGCAAGGCAGTCCAAGCCGTCGAAGTAGCCAACCCAGCAGCGTGGGCCGGAGCCTTACGACCTTTTGGAGGCGATAAGATGAAATACCGCTACCATCACATCCACTTGATCTGCCGGGACCTGCCGGCTACCGAGGCGTTCTTCACCAACGACCTGGGAGCCACACTCGTCGAGCGGCGCAAGTTTGGAGCCGCCGACGGAGCGGTCCTCGATCTCGGCGGGACGCGCATCAACCTCCGCACGCGCCGAGAGGGCGACGCGATCACGGGCGACTCCAGCAACCCGCGGTTTGGCTACGACCACCTCGGACTTCAGGTCGACGACCTCGATGCCGCGCATAAAACCCTGTCGGCGAAAGGGTACGTCTTCTTCATGCCACCCCAGCAGCAAGGGGATTTGCGGATCGCGTTCCTAAAAGGACCCGACAATATCACGGTCGAGCTCCTCCAACCGCTGGGCTGAGACTGCCGGTCCAGTCAATTTTGCAGCGATCAGATAGTTGTTAGGTGTTGCTGGCGCGACCGCCAACTGCCGGTTCGCCAGCCGGTCGGGTGTATCGGGATCATGTGCCGGCAGGTACACGGTTGCCGCGGAGCGGCAGTATGAATGGATACGTTCCAGTGTCCGCCGCGTTGTTTGGCGATCGCTGCCGACACCATCGGTCTGTTCTTGAAGCATCAGTTCCTGCGTGTACGAGGCATCACCCGCCAGAAGATAGCTCACCTCTGGTGTCGTGACGACGACAGACAGATGCCCGACGGTATGGCCCGGTGTCGGAACGAAGCGCACATCGCCGGCCTGTGTGACGCGATAGCTGCTGGGAAATGATCCGATAGGTTCGGGTTGCATGTCGATGAGCGTGGGGCGAAACCAGCGTGGCCAGCGGTGCGGGAGAAATCCGCGTAGCAACCCCATCGCACCTGTATCGTTCTCGTACTCGCGGCGCGAGACGAGATGCTCCGCTTTCGGAAAGTACGCCA
>JBOGSE010000178.1:0-3193 GCA_050694895.1 bacterium
CGGCCCGACGAGCTGTCGGGAGGGCAGGCGCAGCGCGTGGCCGTCGCGCGCGCCCTCGCCGCCGAACCGCGCATCATGCTCCTCGACGAACCCTTCGGGGCGCTCGACCCCCTGACGCGAGACCGGCTCCAGCAGTCCTTCATGCGCATCCGGCGGCAGCTCGACCTCACGGCGATCTTCGTGAGCCACGACATGGTCGAGGCGCTCGTCCTCGGCGATCGCATCGCCGTCATGCGCGACGGTCGCGTCGTGCAGGTGGGGGCCGGACGCGAGCTCCTTCGCGAGCCGGCCGACGACTACGTCGCGCGCCTGATGAGCGCCCCGATCCGTCAGGCGCGACAGGTCGAGGCACTCCTCCGAGGCGACGCGGACCTCTCACCCCCGGCTAGCGAAGCGACGGCGAGCCGGGGGGAAACGCCCGACCGGGGTGAACCGTGAAGGAGGAGCTGGCGCTTCTTCCGACGTACCTCGCCGCTCACCTCGGGCTGACGCTCGGCGCGCTGGTGGTCGGCGCCGCCGTGAGTGTGCCTGCCGGCATCGCCGTCACCCGCGCCCGGCGTTTCGAGCAGCCCGTCCTCGGCCTCGCGAGCGTCATCCAGACGATCCCGAGCCTCGCGCTGCTCGCCTTCATGGTGCCCGCGCTCGCCGCGCTTGGGATGCAGAGCATCGGGACGCTGCCTGCGCTCATCGGCCTTTGTCTCTACAGCCTTCTTCCGATTCTCCGGAACACCGTCGTCGGTCTGCGCTCGGTCGACCCTGCGCTCCTCGAGGCGGCCGATGGCGTGGGCATGACGGCGCGCGAGCGGCTCCTTCGTGTCGAGCTGCCGCTCGCGATGCCGGTGATCGTGGCCGGAGTGCGTACCTCAGCGGTGTGGACCGTGGGGACTGCGACGCTCGCGACGCCGGTCGGCGCGACGAGCCTCGGAAATTACATCTTCGGTGGACTCCAGACGCGCAACTATGGCGCGATCCTACTCGGCTGCGCGGCCGCCGCGGCGCTCGCGCTCCTCCTCGACGGCCTGGTGCGCCTGCTCGAGGCCGGCTTACGGCGGAGGCGGCGGTCGTTCGTCGCGATTTCTGGGGCCGCCTTTGCGGCGCTCGCCGTCCTCGCGGGCACTCCTTTCCTCGTGTCGGCCCTCGGCAAGCCGCCCATCACGATCGGAGCGAAGACCTTCACCGAGCAGTTCATCCTGAGCCGCGTCCTCGCCGGGAAGATCCAGCGGGAGACGAAGCTCGAAACGCGGACAGTCGAGTCGCTCGGCTCGACGGTCGTCTTCGACGCCCTAGCAACGAGCCAGATCGACGCATACGTCGACTACTCCGGCACCCTCTGGACGACCGTTCTGAAGCGGTCGGAGCTCCCCAAGGATCGCGCCGAGGTTCTCCGGGAGGTGAAGCGCGTCCTCGAGAAGGAGCACGGCATCACCGTCGCCGCGACGCTCGGCTTCGAGAACACGTACGCCCTCGCGATGCGCCGCGCCGACGCCGATCGGCTCGGGATCCGCCGTGTCTCGGATATCGTCCCGCACGCGGGATCGATGGTGATGGGTGGCGACTACGAGTTCTTCCACCGCGAGGAGTGGCGTTCCCTCCGGCGAACATACGGCCTTTCGTTCCGCGAGCTGCGCACGATGGACCCGTCGTTGATGTACGACGCGGAGAAGACGGGAGGCATCGATGTCGTAAGCGCCTACTCCACCGACGGCCGCATCGTTTCGTTCGATCTGCGTGTCCTCGAGGATGACCGGGAGGCGATCCCGCCCTTCGACGCGGTGGTCCTCGTGAGCCCGCGCCTCGCACGCGAGCACCCCGAGGTCGTGGCCGCCCTCCGAGGGCTGGAGAGAAAGATCGACGCCGAGCGGATGCGCCGCATGAACGTGGCGGTCGACGAACAGAAGAGATCGCCGGCGTCGGTCGCGGACGGGTTCCTCGACGGGCGGTTCTGACCCGAGGCGGGCGACCGGGCAGAACGCCGAAGGGGTGTGCCAACTGTGCCCTTACTCGGATCTGGCCAACAGGCGCGGGCGAGGGTGAGTGGTACAGATCCATTAGGGGAGTAGCATGCGGTGCTCGACCATCTCCGCGAGGAACCGCTGCACGAGCTTCTCCGCGTCGCCGCGCGCTGGCTCGAACGGATCATCGCGTGCAGACTCGGCCAAAGTATAGGGGATCCAACCGCATAGGTAGAGTTTATCTTAAGCCCTTGGGCGTACATATGCGGCAGATTCGCGCGACGGTTGCCGCACACGGTGGGTGGACGAATGGTTTACGGAACCGTCCAGGCCCGCATTCTCGCCATGCCCGGGCAACGCCGCGTACTGTCTCGTCGCTCCATGGCGATTGCCCCTCGGCCTTCGCACGCTGTTGACGCTGGTCGGCTGGGGCGTCGCGGTATTGGTGTTCGGCATTCTCTCCGGCGCGGACGCCGAGATGCGTTTCATCGGCATCATAATCAGCGGGGCCGCGTGGGGCGTGGGCGAGATCGTCTACTCCATCGGCGCCGCCGCCAGGACCCTCGCGCGGGGATGGATATTCCTGATCCTGACATTGGTATTGGTCTTCCTGTTGGCCGCGATGATCTTCTGGATGATCTGGAATCCCGACATCTCCGGTGCCGCAACGTGCAGGCAATTCCAGAACTTCCCCGGCCACGCCATCTTTCACATCCTCGCCGCGTTCGGCGCCCTTTTCGCGTTTCTCTCGTTCCAGTCGGAGGAGCCGAGATAGTTACCGGTATACGTATTGATCTGTAAGAATACTCCTCATAGAGTGATGACGCTGCGATTATTGGAGCGGCATCAATAGTCGCATCAATAGGGGGACAGACCACGATTATGATATGATATAATCGTCGATAATCACTCTCCTCTACTTTTCGATGCCTCCTCGCCCATGCCGCCACCGCAACGGCCCACAGGGTCTCGTTTTTTAAAGCCCGCTTGCCGATCCGGTAAGCTGCGAAAACGACGATGACGGTTACCGCCGGCTCGATCCCGTAAAGTACACTCGCGACAGTCGGCACATCGCCAAACGCCATGTAAGTCCAGGATAGCCCGACCAATATTGCCAGAGACGGCAGGGTGAAAAGCGCCCCGGCGACGATTCCACCCCAGGTTCCATGCAGCAGCCAACCGATGTAGGTTGCGAGCTGTTGCGCCTCCGGCCCCGGCAACAGCATGCAGTAGTTCAAGGC
>JBOGSE010000179.1:0-2096 GCA_050694895.1 bacterium
GGATAGATGTTCCAGAGGTCGCGAGCCATGCGCACCGTGCACTGAAATGGATGAGGTGGGGGACTTAGGCGGGCGCGTTCGCAGCAGGCTTCCAGGACCGACCGATCGAAGCTTGCATTGTGCGCCGCGAGGAAGTGCACGCCTGCCAGTGTCTTCTGAAGAGAGGGCCAGAGCTGTCGAAACGATGGTGCATCTCGGACGTCGTCCCAGGCGATGCCGTGCAGAGGGGTGAAGACAAAGTCCCGCCGAGGCGGCCGAATGAGGTGGTACGAACGATCGACGACCCGGGTCCCCTCCACACGCACAAGCGCCACGGCGCAAGCGCTATCGCGCTCGTAGTCGGCGGTCTCGAAGTCGATGGCCGCGAAGCTCGGGCGTTGTGCTAGGGAGCTGGCCGACCGTCGCGTCATTAATAGCTCCCGGACGGATGGAAACCTGTTAGGCGCCTAACTAGAATTAGGATAGTGACCCCTTAGCATATTGATATTTATGGCTTATAACAGAGCAACTCCTCCAGCGTCCAGCAGTGGTTCGTGAGTCCTGCGGCCACGGCTGGGGTCCGGGGAACCCAGCGGCGGCCCGAGTCCTGGGAGGCTCGCCCCCGAAGGCTCTGATGGGGTTTGACGAAGTTGTCATGGGCATCGATGAAGTCGAGCGCGTGTTGGAGCTCGCGGCGGTTCTTGGAAAAGCCCAGAGTCTTCCGAGCCAGGCGGCGGAGCTCTTGGCGCAGGGTGAGGTTGTCCCGTTCGATGTAGGCCGTGTTGATCTGCCCCGGGCGCCGATTGGCGCGTCGCAGGGCGGCGGCCTGGGCGTGCACGAGAGCCGGCTCGCCAAAGATGACCCGCCGGGTCACCTCGACCACCCGCCCCTGTTGCCGATGCTTCTGGACCTGGGCATACCGCAGCTCGGGTGGGGCCACCCGCCGGGGGGCGCGGGGGCGCCCGGGCCGGCCGGTCGGGCGGGGGTGGTCCCACACCCCGAACACCTCGAGCAGGACCTCGGCATAGTGGCGCAGGGCGTCCGAAGTGAACAGGGGGAGCGAGCCGTCCAGACAGCGGCGGATCCGGCGGAGTAGGCGCCGGGCGCTGAAGAGGGTGCGGTTGCCCACCAGGGAGACCAGGCGGAGACGATACTCCGGCGCCACCGCCCGCCAGATCCAGGTGCTGCCCAGGCTGCGCCCGCGACCCCGCTGCTGGAGCAGCGGGGCGGTGGGGTTATCGGCCCAGGGGGATCTGGGTGTTTTTTTTAACGAACGTCCAGAGCTCATCGACCTGCACCTGGGAGAGCTTCAGCTCCCGGAGGAGGAGCTGGCTGACCTGGTCACAATGCTGGGCGGCCAGCGCCAGCCAGCCGCGGACGGTGTCCAGCTTGACCTCGAGGGCCCGCGCCGTGCCGCGCAGCCCCAGGCCTTCGGCCAGGAGCCGGAGGCCCAAGAGGATGGTCCGCTTCGGCGTGCGGAGGCCAAAGAAGGCCGTCCCGGTGCGGCTGGAGAACGCCTTCCCACAGGCCCGGCACAGGAAGAGTCGCGCTCTGCCGGTGCTCCGCGTGCGGTACGTCCCATTCGCCACGACGTTGCCGAGGCCCGTCTTGCCACAGCGCTTGCACCGCGGATTGGGACATGCCACGTCAAGGAACTTCGGTTTCGGGCCCCGTTTCGCTCTGGTCCGCTTCGCCATCCTCTCCTCCTTTCCCGGAGAGGATAGCAGAAGACAGCCGTTTTATCAATATAATACGGGGTCACTACCCCCCACTCAAATCCGCCGAAATCGGTCTTGCGACTCGTGGCGTATCCTCTTGTTTTAAAAGGCTTTTTTCGCCTTGGGCCGCTCCCGCTGCTGGCCTGCTATCCGGCTTTTCCTGGGAGTGTACCATGCCCCGTATGGAATCGGCGAGCGTGCCCCCATTGGTTCGTCAAATCGGGACGGTCCCCGAGACGGCCGCGAGGTGGGCCAGGACCTCAGCCCAAACCCGGACGCGCGTGAGCCCGGGCAGCGTCGGCCCCTGGTTCCAGGGGCGGTCGAGGAGGAAGACCGTGAGGGGAAGGGTGGCGAGGGCCTCGGCCGTCCGGCGCTCGTCCTCCACGAAGGCCTCGAGCC
>JBOGSE010000180.1:0-1583 GCA_050694895.1 bacterium
GCGCGGTACTATGACTTCGAGGCACCGGTGAACATTCAGGCACCACATGCCCAGTAACCTGAAGCCGGAAGATTAGTGTTCAATCGGTAATGGACCCATTGACCGTCACGGCCGCGCACATCGACGTAGTATTTGCGGCGATGGGCTGCGGACCACGCTCGCTGCTTGGGAGGCCGTGATGCGCGATCTGGCACTCTATTGGTACGGCGTCCTGAACAGCATCTTTGTATGGGTCTCCGCGCCACTCGGCGGTCTGACTTCCGTGGAAGGCGGCTCACTCCTGACGGCCATCCTGCTCGGCATTCTCGGCGCGGTGAGTCCTTGCCAGTTGAGCACCAATACGTCTTCGATTGCCTACCTGGTCGGGGGGACTGGTAGGCGAGGCCCGGCGCTCGCATGGTCCGCGGCGGCGTATGTGGCGGGGAAGGTCCTCATCTATAGCGGCATCGGGCTCCTGGCGATCCTCATGGGACAGGGGTTGCAGGCAGTCGCCATCCCGGCCATCACCGTCACCCGAAAAGTGCTGGGCCCGTTGATGATCCTGATTGGCCTCGCGATGCTTGGAGTCTGGCGACCCCGGCTGGGGTTCGGTCATGCCCTGAGCCAGCGCCTGCAGGCGCGCACCGGAACAACAGGCGTTCTGAGCGCCTTTCTCCTTGGGATCGCGTTTTCGTTCGCATTCTGTCCTACACTGGCGCTGTTGTTCTTTGGCTATCTCATCCCGGCGGCCGTGGTCAGCACCGCGGGGCCGCTGTATCCGGCTGCATTCGCTGTCGGAACGACATTCCCACTCATCGTGACCGCTGTGCTGCTCGTGGCGGGCTCTGATGCGGGCTCGCTTTCGCGGCGTCTTGTCTCATGGGAACCCTGGCTTCGCCGGTTCGCGGGCGCGGTCTTTCTCCTGGCCGGGCTCAACGACACGCTGCTCTACTGGTTCCTGTGACCGAACGCCTGCGCCTCATCCTCGGCGCCCTCGGCCTGCTCGCCCTGACCGTCGCCGTCGTGTACCTGGCCGTCACGTCCACCACTCCATGCCGACGACGTACTTCATCGACAGGAACGGCGTCGTCCGCTCGAAGTTCGTCGGGCCATTCCTCGGGCCGGCGGGCCTCAAGGAGCTCGAACGCCGGATCGGACTGATTCTTCCGTAGGAATGCACGGCCGTGGGCACGCAGGCCAGAGGTCTCTTGATTCTGGGAGTGGTAGCCGCCATCGCGGTCGGCGCAGTGCTCTTCCGGCAGCGCACGGCGGTTCTGACCCGCACGGCTGACCCCAGAGTCGGTGAGCGCGTCTTCTTCCAAAACTGCGCCGTCTGCCACGGCGCCGGCGCCGAGGGCAAGGACTTTGCGCCGCCATTGAACCGTACGGGCCATGCCGATCACCATCCCGACTGGGAGTTGTACGCTTTCATTGCTGAAGGCAAAGTCGGCTTCACCCAGATGCCCGCATGGAAGGAAAGACTCTCGGATCGAGAGATCCGATCTGTCATTGCCTACATCAAGACCCTGTGGACCGAAGATCAGCGAAAGTCTCAGCAGCACGTCAATGAGGTCCGTCCTGCACCACCGGTGAGGTAGGCAGGG
>JBOGSE010000181.1:0-5098 GCA_050694895.1 bacterium
GACGTGCAGGCGGCGCGGGGCCGCCGGGTCAGGCTCACCTGGCTGCGCCTGCACAACCGCCCGGTGATGACGAAGGCGTGAGCGCGATGGTCCGATCGCCGGGCAGGCACCTGTCCGGCTATCTCTACCGGCGGCCCGCTCTGGCCCTCCTGCTGCTGCTGGGCCCCCCGCTGCTCTGGATGGTTGTCCTCTACCTGGGGGCGCTGTCGTCCCTGATCGTCCAGAGCTTCTTCTCCCTTGACGGCTTCACCGGCCTGGTGGTCCGGCGGTTCACCCTGGCAACCTACCGCGATCTTTTCACGCAGGCCAACGTGGATATCGTCGCGCGCACCGCGGGGATGGCCGCCGCGGTGACGGTGGCCGCCGCGATTGCCGCGTTTCCGCTGGCGTACTATATGGCGCGCTTTGCCTCTCCCCGGGGCCGGGCCGCGTTGTACCTGGCCGTGCTCCTGCCCCTGTGGTCGAGCTATCTCATCCGCGTCTATTCGTGGAAGTTGATCCTGGCCCGTGAGGGCATCCTCAACTGGACCGTGGAGCGGTTGTACCTGGGTGGGGTCCTCGAATGGCTGCTCGGCCTGCCGGTGATTGGCGGGCCGTCACTCTCAGTTTCGTTCCTCGGCATGTTCGTGGTGTTCGTGTATGTCTGGCTGCCGTACATGATCCTGCCGATTGAAGCCGCGCTGGAACGGGTGCCGGAGTCCTTCCTCCAGGCGTCCGCGGACCTGGGGGCGCGTCCTGTCCAGACCTTCCGGCGCGTGATCCTGCCGCTCACCTTCCCCGGGATCGTGGCCGGGTCGATTTTCACATTCTCGCTGACGCTGGGCGACTTCATCGTCCCCTACGCGCTGGGGAACTCGGCCCTGTTCATCGGGCAGGCGGTGCTCGCGCATCAGGGCACCTCAGGTAACATCCCCCTCGCGGCGGCCTTCACCGTCGTGCCCATGGTGATCATGGCGTTCTATCTGCTGGCGGCCAAGCGCCTGGGGGCATTCGATGCGCTCTAGGCCCCGCGCGCCCGCGATGCACCGGCCGTCCCTCGCCCTGAAGCTCAGCACGGGAGCCGTGCTCCTCTTCCTGCACTTCCCCGTGGCGATCATCATCCTGTACATGTTCACCACCGATGATGCCGCCTTCCGCTTCCCTCCGCCTGGCCTGACCGTGCAGTGGTTCGGTGCGGCCTGGCAGCGCCCGGACATCCGGAGGGCGCTGGCGCTCTCGCTCCAGGTGGCGTCGGTCGCCACCCTCGTGGCCCTCGTCCTGGGGACGCTCGCGGCGACCGCCGTGCACCGCAGCAGGTTCTTCGGGCGGGAGACGATCTCGTTCTTGCTGATCCTCCCCATCGCCCTGCCAGGGATCATCACCGGGATCGCGCTCCGCTCGGCGATCAGCCTGATGGACATCCCCTTCAGTTTCTGGACGATCGTGATCGGCCACGCCACCTTTTGCGTCGTGGTCGTGTACAATAACGTCCTCGCCCGATTCCGCCGGACCGCGCACTCCCTGGTGGAAGCCTCAATGGATCTGGGGGCCTCGGCCTTCGAGACGTTTCGCTACATCGTGCTGCCCAACATCGCCACGGCGCTGCTGGCTGGGGGTATGCTGGCGTTCGCCCTGTCCTTTGACGAGATCATCGTGAGCACGTTCACGGCGGGGCAGCAGGAGACCCTGCCGATCTGGGTGTTCAACCAGTTGACCAAACCGCGGCAGCGGCCGGTGACAAACATCGTCGCGGTCTTCGTCATCGCGGTGACGCTCATCCCCATTCTGCTGGCGCACCGGCTCACGTCCGACACGCGCGAGATCGCCGGGTCTGGCAAGTAGTCCGCGCTCCTAACCGCTGGCGAACGCCTCGATCTCGGCCCGGGCCGTCAGGTCATTCAAGGTCGTTTCCAACCGCCTGGAGAGGGCCGCCAGCTCGGGCTCCGTGGCCTCTTCCGGGACAGACAGGGCCTCCCCAATGGTGAGCACGGCCGCTGAGAACGGCCGCGGAATCTCGAAGTGATCCCATGAATCCAGGACGATGCTCTCGCGCAGTGCGGCCCCGACCGGCACCAGCGCGACCCCTGCGCGCTTGGCGATGAACGCGGCGCCCGGCTTCGCGCGGTAGGACGGCCCGGCCGGCCCATCGGCCGCGATGATACCGCCCGCGCCCGCCTCCAGCATCTGAAGAAAGCGAATCACGCCGCGCGACTCGCTGGCGAACGTCGCCGCATCCAGCACTTGATAGCCCATGTGCCGCAGCGAGGCGAGGGTGAATCGCCGCACCTGCTTTGAAAGGCCGCCGAACCGGCCGTCCCGCGGCTGGCTCGTATAGATGACCAGCGGCGATCCCTGAAAAAAGAGAACGGGGATCAATCCCTTGCCGTGCCAGACGACGAACAGCAGCCGCCGCCCGCTGCGGCGGGCCGCGGCCAGATACTCGTGGCCGTAAATGCGGATGTCGAGCGTGCTGTCGACCAGGCGGAAGATCCCAAGCGCCACCAGCGCTGCGCTCGATAGGAGGGCCTCGGCAACCCGCTGGCTCCAGTGAGGCCGCCCCTGCGATTGCCGCGCCGGTGCCCTGCCCACGTCGCCGGCGTGCGGCACCCCGCCTAAGCGACGGGACGCACTTCGAGGGCGACCGCGGCCGGCCGGTACACGATCAGAGCCAGCGCCCAGCCCGCGGCGAGCATGAAGTACAGCAGCCACGGAAACTGCCAGTTGAACAGCCAGTACAGAATCCCGACGCCGGTGATCGCCGCCGTGACTCCAGCCATTGCGCGGAGCGCCGCGAAGGTCAACCCGCCCCGCTCGATCATCCGCCCTCCGAGGTACCCGCAGGCGCCCCAGAGCGCAATCGAATGGAGGAGCAGGCGCAGCTGCCCGATATGGAAGAGCGCGAGCGCAATCAGGCCGATGGCGAAGGCCGCCCCGGCACCCGCGACCGCGCCGCGCAGTGCCGTGCTGCCAGGGCGGTCGCCGATTGCGCCCACCCACGCCCAGGTGATGACGCCCGCGACCAGGCCTGCCTGGATCATCGCAAAGTAATGGCCGCGCGCCTCGGGGACCAGCTCCGCCGCGTTGATCAGCCACTGCAGCATCACCAGAGCGAAGCCGAAGAAGGCCAGCTTGTGGCGTTGCCGGTGCAAATCCGTCCAGGGGTCGTGGTCAGGCGAGAGCTTTCGAAAGAGCCACGGCCACCGCGCGTGCAACCGGGCATTGCGCTCCAGCTGGGCCGGGGTGGGTTTCCCACGGGTGCGTTTTCGGATGAGCCGACCGACGAAATCCCCTGCAAGATCGATGACGACGGCCGCGCCGACCGCCGTCAGCACTGCGATGAACTTGTCTTCGAACCGGCCGGGGCCAAAGATCATCTGGAAAAAGGTGATGGCGATGAAAACGCCCGCCGCGGCGGCGTCGGCGGCCTTCCACTGCCGGTCGCGCACGGTCTCCACCGACTCGGAGACCGCCGGCGTCTCGGCCTGTACCTGCACCTGTGCCTCCACGTCAGCCCTTCTAGCTCTTCGAGCCGCCGCGATCCCCTCCGCCGAGCGCCTGTCCGGTCATTTCGCCCAAGGGACCGAGTAGCTTCGTAAATTCCAGCGGGAAGATGAACTTAGTCGCCGGCCCCGCGCCCAGGGCCTTCAGGGTCTCGAGATATTGCAGCGCCATCGTCTTGCTGTCCACGGTCTTGGCGACAGCGAAGATCTTGTCGAGCGCGAGCGAGAAGCCCTCGGCCCGCAAGACCGCCGCCTGCCGGTCGCCCTCGGCCCTCAGGATGGCCGACTGCTTGTCGCCTTCGGCCACGGTGATCGTGGCCTGCTTCTTGCCGTCGGCCTCGGTAACCACCGCGCGGCGCGTGCGCTCGGCCGACATCTGCCGCGTCATCGCCTCCTGCACGTCCTTGGGCGGCAGGATCTCGCGGATCTCGACGGTGGTCACCTTGACGCCCCACCGTTCGGTGACCTCGTCGAGCTTTGCACGGAGCACGCTGTTGATCTGTTCGCGGCGGGCCAGCACGTCGTCGAGCACGATGTCGCCGATGACCGCGCGCAGCGTCGTGGTCGCAATGCCCCTCGCGGCGCCCGCGAAGTCGCCGACCGCGATGACCGTATGCTCGGGATCGACGACCTTCCAGTAAATGAGGAAGTCGATGTTGATCGGCGCGTTGTCGCGCGTGATGCACGTCTGTGACGGGATCTCCAGGAAGACCTCGCGAAGATCGACCCACACCGCTCGGTCGACGACGGGCCACAGCCAGACGATCCCGGGTCCCCGCTGACCCTGGCTCCGCCCGAGCCGGAACACGACGAGCCGCTGGTAGTCGCGGACGATCTTGATCGCCGCGTTGAACAGGATGATGACCGCAACAACGATGGCGATGCCGTAGGTCAACGTCGACACGATATCAGGCATGCAAAGCACCCCCTAGGTGGCGCAGAGTACTTCTGGCCTTCCCGCAGGGCCTCCTCCGGAGCGTCTTGAAAGTGGGTGGCAAAACCGCGCGGCCGCACACCCGCGCGTACGGACTGGAGGTGCGCGGGCAATGGCGGACTACGTCGTCGGCGTCGATCTGGGCGGTACGAAGATCCTGACGGCCCTGGTAGATCTCACCGGGAGGGTCGCCGCACGCGTCCGGGAGGCGACGCCGCAGACTGGCCCCGACGCGGTCGTCGAGAGCATCGTCGGCGCGATCCGGCGTGTCTTGAAGGACGCCAATGTCGATGCCGGCGCGATCCGCGGCATCGGTGTGGGCGCGCCCGGTCCGGCCGACCCTGCCTCCGGTGTGGTGTTCGAGGTCCCCAACCTCCCTGGGTGGCACGACGCGCCGCTGGCGGCGATGCTGACGTCGCGCCTCAACCTCGAAACCTATGTGGAGAACGACGCCAACGCCGCGGCCGTCGGAGAACGATGGGCCGGCGCGGGCCGTGGGATCGACGATCTCATCTACATGACGATCAGCACGGGGATCGGCGGCGGCCTGATCTTCGGCGGCCGGCTCTACCACGGCGTCTCGGGGACGGCCGGCGAAGTCGGGCACATGGTCATCGACCCCGCCGGTCCGCGCTGCCCCTGTGGACGAACCGGGTGTCTGGAGGCCCTGGCATCGGGGACGTCG
>JBOGSE010000182.1:0-3534 GCA_050694895.1 bacterium
ACGTACCGGCTGTCTGTCATCGAGCGGCAGGCGCTGGACATCGAGCGCGGGACTGATATCGATTCGTCTCAGATACCGGGGATCTACCTGGAGTATCTGCGCACGGGGGACGGAGGTCTGCTCGATCCGGTCTTCGCCCACAACAGGCAGGATGTCGCGTGCCTGCTTCACCTGCGCCGGCGGGTGCGGCGCTGGATCGAGGAGCGCGAGGACCCGCCGGCCCCGGTAGACTGGGAGGGCCTTGGCATGCTGCGCCTCCACGCGGCCGACGAGAGCGGGGCCGAGGACGCGCTGCGCCGCGCGCTGTGTGTCGAGGACGACCCCGCCGTGCGCTGGCGCATCGCCACACGGCTTGCTCGGCTGCTCCGCCGCGCGGCGCGCTATGAGGACCTGCTTGCGCTGTGGGAGCGCGAGGTCGGGGGCCGCGGCGTCTGGCGCGTGCGGGCGCTGATCGAAGTGGCGAAGGTCTACCAATGGAGACTGAGACGCCCCGACCGAGCCATCTCAGCTCTGGAAGAAGCCGCGGGATTCATTGAGTGGCTGGTCGTTCGCGACGATCCGATGGGCCAGGCATTGGACGATGCTGTCCGGGCGAGACTCACGCGACTTCGAAACCTCCGGCGCCCGACCCGTCGGGCAGGCCGCGCGCCGGAATCTTGCTGACGGGTTTATCTGCGTCCCATGATCCACGCGGCGATGTCCTCGATGACCATTTGGCCGACGTGGCCGATGAGCGCGTACTCTAAAGGCGTGCTTTTGCCTTCGCCGGCCATCAACGAGTGGTTGAGGGCAGGGTAGAGCTTGAACGTCACATTCGGGCGCGACCCGAGTTGCCGTCGCCAGCCCTCATAATCTTCCAATGTCACTTGATAGTCCCGCGCCCCCTGAAGGATGAGCATGGGGCGGTTCTGTTCGCGGGCCAGAATCGCCGGATTGTAGCCACGGAGGTCCAGCCAGTAAGCCGCAGGGATCCCAAGCGGGAGCTCCGTTCGGGGGGTCGCAGGAGCGAGGTTAGGATCTTTTACCCTGGCGACTTGCCGCCCGAGCTCATCAATCTGCCGCTGCGCCTCAGGTGAGACTGGACCGTCAAGCGACGCCAGATAGATCGTTTGAGCGAGGATGGCATCTTCCGTCGGAGTGGTGGCGCCCGCCAGCACAACAAACCCGACGATCGCCGGGTCGCGCTGGCCAATTCGTGGCGCCATCATCCCGCCCAGGCTGTGGCCGAGCACGAAGATGCGTCCGCCGTCGACCCCAGCGACTCTGCGCAGCACGTCCACGGCTGCCACGGCATCGTCGACTGTCTCGTGATTGACCGTGAAAGCATCTATGACCTGGGCGATCCTCGCCGCGTGGACTCTTGTGCGCTTATCATAGCGGAGCACCGCGATGCCGCGGGAGGCCAACCCCCAGGCCAGGTCACGGTACATCTTGTTGGGACCGTGTGTGCCGTCGCGATCATTCGGGCCCGAGCCATGGACGATCACGATCGCGGGATGAGACTCGCCGACCCGCGGCACCGACAGGGTTCCGGGGAGCGCCCACTCACCGGCGCCGACCGTGACATCTCGCTCTGTAAACCGTCCAGTATCCGCGTAGGGCGGCGGTTTGAACTCGGCCGCTCCTTGGCCCGCCACAAAGTATAGGCCGGCGATCCTGCGTTCGCCGTCGAATGCGATCCTGACATCGATGAGGCCGCGTTCGAACAGACAGGTGACGATGACGATGACGTGACCTGGTATCTGCTCCGATCGGGTGCCGACCTGCCGCTGAAACCGCCCGAACCGGGTGAGGAGAGACCTCCAGGCTTCTCCAAGACCCGCGGGGCTCACGTCCCGCTGGATTGAGTCGCTGAAGCGCCGGACCGCGCTCGCGAAGTCCTCCCCGATCATGAACTCGACGAACTCCTGGGCCAGGCGGGAAAGTTCAGGGGATGGGGCAGGACTGGGCTGCGCTGCAACCGGGATGCCGGCCACCGACATTGCCAGGGCCACGAGCAAGATCGGCCGACTCACTTTGTGCGCTCCGTCAGCCAACATCGGGCGATCCGTCCGCGCCCTGACGCGACGAGTCGCGCTTCCACATGACATACGAGTATGCCCACAGAAGCGCGCTTCGCAGGGTGACCCTCATGACACCTTCTCCTTCAGCCGGTCTGCTGCACGGGTTCGGCGTGCACCGATGCGAAACAGCTCCATGAATGCCGCCGTGGCCTCTTCGAAGACCGACAGGTTCAGGCTGTAGACGACGGTCTGCGCCCGTTTCTCGGCGGAGATCAGATCCGCCGCCTTCAGCACGTTAAAGTGACCCGAGAGGGTGGACTTCGCCAGGGGGAACCGGTCGGCGATCTCGCCAGCGGTCATGGCCCGGTCTCCCAGCAGGCGCAGGATTTCACGCCGCGTAGGATCGGCGAGGGCTTTGAAGACTGCGTTGATCTGCGACATATTTCGGTAATTGGCGAAATACCGTAGTACATCATGGCGTGGACCAGGTTCCTTGTCCAGTGTGCGCCGGGCTCGCTTAGGTTATCATCAGGCCACGCTCCGGTTTTCCGGAGATAGCGCTGTACGGCAACCCGCGCGAATGGCGGCGTTCACGCGTGATGGAGAAAACGAGTCGGGTCTGGCCTGACGCTCAGCTTCGCGCGGTCGTGTCCGCCCAGCCGCACGCGACGCTGTTTGTCACGGTCAGCGGCGCCCACCTCTATGGCTTTCCGTCGGCCGATTCCGACTACGACCTGCGCGGCGCGCACATCCTACCCGCGAAGACGGCGCTTGGGCTCCAGCGCGGAGAGGAGACCATTGAGGTCTGTGAGGATCACGATGGGGCGCGCGTCGAGCTTGTGACCCACGATGTGAAGAAGTATTTCTCGCTGCTGCTCAAGCGCAACGGGTATGTGCTCGAGCAAATCTTCTCACCCTCGTCGTCGTAACACGCCCCGAGCACGCCGAGCTGAAGGAGATCGCGGGAAGATGCGTCACGCGGGGCCATGCCGAACATTACCTGGGATTTGCCGAGCAACAGTGGAAGCTCATCCAGAAGAAGGGCTTCAGGGTGAAGGCGGTGCTCTACGTCTATCGGGTTCTCCTGACAGGCATCCATCTCATGCGGACGGGAATTGTGGAGGCCAACCTTGTCAGTCTGAACGAGCAGTTCAGGATTCCGCAAGTTAATAGCTTTATCGCCCAGAAGATTGGCGGCCACGAAGACGTTGTGCTGACAGACGCTGACCTGCGCTTCTACGAAAACGAGTATGCTGCTTTGAGCGCCAGATTGTCCGAAGCGAAGGAGACGAGCCCGCTGCCGGAGGAACCTGCTGGACGGGACGCACTGAACGATCTTCTTATCAGGCTACGTCTGGAGTCGCTGTGAAGGCTATCGATCTCTTCCCCTACTGGGCCGACAATCGCGCGCTGCTGGCCGAGAGCGTCAAGCCGCTCACGGAAGACGATCTGGAGTTCCGGCCGGCGGACGGTCTGCGCTCCATCGGCGACATCTTGCGGCACGTCATCACCGCCGAGGAGTACTGGTGGC
>JBOGSE010000183.1:0-1210 GCA_050694895.1 bacterium
CTTATTGAGACTTAGCTAAGTAATGGATACGATACTCACGGCCACGGAAGATCCGCGGCAAAGATGCACGACCACAAGAGCTGCGGCGAGCCGTGAATGCGGCGAAAGGCACGCCCCAATTGGGCAGTCAGCGCATGGAGATCTTCTGGGTCACCATTGGCCAGGTCATCCTTCATCTTGGTCCAGACGAACTCGTCGGGGTTGAGCTCAGGAGCGTAGGCCGGGAATCGCTGAGTATGCAATCGCGGGTGGCGGCGGAGGAAGCTCCGCACGTCTTCACGCTGGTGGATCGAGCCACCGTCCCACAGGAGCTCGATCGGGCCGCGGAGGTGCCGGAGGAGATGGCGAAGAAACAAGACCACCTCGGCGCCGGTGATGTTGTCGGAGTACACGTGCATGTACAGCCCCACGCGGGTGCGCCGAGGCGCGACCGAAACGGCCGAGATGGCCGACAGCTTGTCCCGCTTGTAGCTGTGACGTACCACGGGCGTGCAGCCTATCGGCGCCCAGGTCTTACGCACGTTCGGGATCAAGAGAAAACCACTCTCATCGAGAAATACGAGGTGGGCCCCACGTCGCGCGGCGTTTTTTTATCCGGGGCCATTCGCGCGTCTTCCACCGCTCAATGGCCGCCTCATCCCGCTGGAGGGCGCGCCGTTCGGGCTTCTGCCAACTCCAGCCGAGGCCCTGCCGCAACAGCTTCCACACGCCGACGGCACTGTAGCGAACCCCGAACTCGCTCTCGATCAACCTCGCGATGCGCTTGAGCGTCCACAGCTCAGTCGCGTGCCCTGCGGCCCGCGCACCTCGCAGGAGCAGCCGCCGGAGCCGCTCCTGCTGGACCTCGGTCAGCCGAGGTGGGCGACCGGGAATGGGGCGAGCCCGCAACCCTCTCCGCGCATCGCGTCGATACGCCTGCTTCCACCGAACGACGGAGCTCAACGACGCCCTGACCACGCGCGCCACTTCGCGGAATGGGTTGCCCGCCCGCAGCAGCGCGATCGCCTGGCGTCGTCGCTTCTCCAACTGCCCGGCCGTGCCAAATGGTCTCATGGCCGCCAGGGTAGTAGACCACAGGGCGTTAGTATGCATTATTTAGTAAAGACCCAATAAGAGCCCCGATCGCCGGTAGTCTCGCACCAGTGCTCGATAGCCCGGCGCATCTCGGTCGGGGACTCGGTGGGGATCCAGTGGCGCGCCTGCAGCATCC
>JBOGSE010000184.1:0-4764 GCA_050694895.1 bacterium
GGCGGCAGCCAGCAGGTGGTCGGTCCCCTCGGTGCGCAGCCGGTTGGTAAGGGCGCCGAACCGTTCGGGATGCCTGAAATCGGGCTTGCCGGCGTGTGCGAAGGACAGTCCCGTCATCTGGTGCACGATCGCGTCCGGCCGGGCGGCTGCCACCGCCTCACCGACCGACACGGCATCCAGCCCGTCCATCACGACACCTTCTGCGCCCAACTGCTTCAGCAAGCCCAGCTTGGCCGCGCTCGTCGTCGTAGCCGTCACCTGATGGCCCCGGGCCACCAGCTGCGGCACCAGCCGCCGCCCAATGGCCCCGGTCCCGCCTGCCACAAACACCCGCATGACTATCACCCTCCCTATTCCAGAATTGACTCTCAGCCCCATAGACGACACAGCCCGGCCGTCTGTGACATGGAGAGCGACGAGCGTAGGGATTGCCACCCAATCGGCATCGCCTGTCCGCTCGCTTCAGCCAGGGCCTCGGTCAACGCATCATGTATCAACTCCCTTTAGAACCCTCCTTCGACCGTCGCGGAGAGGATTCCGAGAGAAAAGCGAGAGGAACGCGGAGAGCCTCTAGCTCTCTCTTCCCGGGTTGGATGTGCGACTCGACGGCCTGGATGACGTGCTCTGGGCTCGGCGTACGGCACGCACGTGCGATCCGTACCGGCGCTGGACCGTACCGACCCCCGGAAGGGCGTTGGCTGAGCGGAAGTCGTGCTGGCTCGGCCAGCGGCCGGCGCGCTCATGGAAGTCTCGGATCGCTGTCAGGATTGCCTTGTCGGACCAAAGCCGTTGGCGCCGACCCGCGGCGAGACCGCGCAAGGCCGCTCGATGGTAGGAAGGGTCATTATGCAGTCGCCGAGTCCGGGCTGCGTGGTCGGCCCGCGTGTCATCGTCCTGCCGGCCGTCTGACCAGGGCACATCGAGGTTGGGCGCCGCCACTTCGGCAGGTGAGTGATGGTTAGAGTTAATGGGTGCTGGGCCCACCCAACTGGCCATAACAAAAACCAACGGCAAATGGACTGCCGGGTAGACGGTTTCTCTGTTTCGATCCACCAGTCGATCGATCCGTGGAGCTTGAGAAGGGACAGGCCCGAGGTCGCGAATGTAAGCTTCCCGGACTCTGACCACGATTCTATGCCCGTCGAGTAAGAGACTCCTCCTGCTTGGCAGGCCAATTCGATGGCCCTGTCGTAATTGAGGGTTGCAATGACGACTTGGCCAGTGCGGGCTATATCAACCATCGGCCGGAGGTAGTCCACCTCTCGCGCAAGGGAGATGCCGACCACGCGGCGGAGTGCTGTCGTCATATAGGTCATCAACTCTTTGAAGACCCTCCCATCTCCGCCGCCTATTTCGGATTTGATCGCCTCACGAATCAGTCGCTCGATATTGTTGTGGTCTCCTCGGACTAGAGACTCAGACAAGTCAGAACCAAGTCGGCTCGGCCACCTCTGACGGTCGAACCGCTCAACCTCAGGTCGCCAGCTCTCCACAAAGGGGCAACTTCTAAAGTCCTGCGCTCCGCCAGAAGCTGTACTGCCGAGAACAGTTGTCTAGATCCGGATACGCGCTGTGTTAGATGCCGTTTAGGCAGGTCGCGCCTGAGCGAAGAGCCGATGTTTATCAGTACTAGCTCGCAGCCGCTAGCTGGCGGACTTTCTTCTTGGGACGGTTCCGCACGAGATCATGGTTCGCCTGGAGATTGATCCAGAACTCAGGCGTGGTCCCTAGTGCGCCGGCGAGCAGCCACGCCGTCTCTGAGGTGACCACTCGCCTGCCGCGGATGAGTTCGTTGATGCGTTGGACGGGGATGTCGAGGTGCTCGGCAAGTGCGACCTGACTCACGCCCAAGGGCTTCAGGAAATCCTCGAGCAGGATCTCGCCAGGGTGGGTGGGAATCCGCTTCTTGGGCAGCATCTCTACTCCTCAGTGGTACTCGACTTCGTGGGCATCTCCTTCTTCCATGGGAAGATGACCCTCCACTGGTCGTTGATGACAACGGACTCTACGACGTCGGTATGCGAGATGCGCTCTTCGACGAGCCGCGCCGTGGCGTCCGGGTGGGCGCCCCTCAGTCGGAACATCCGGGAGGTCGCGTCTTCGACTCGTGGACCCTCATTCCCAACCCGGCACGCGCCCCGCTTGCTCGATCCACTTGTGCATCTCCGCTCCCTGCGCCTCCTCCAGGGTCTTCACCTTGACGTAGCGGGTCCGTTCGGTGGTTCCAAGCGACGGCGGAGGGTTGAATTCCGCGCCGCCGAAAAAGACGACATTCACGGAGACGTCGTAGGCAACCATCTCGATGATCCACCCGAGTTCTGGCAACCCGTAGTACGCCTTCTTCCACTTGACGGCGTATTGGAGCCCGGGGATCGTCTCGCAGATCAATTCGTCCAGCCGCTTGACAATGGGCTGAAGATCCGGCATCACGCGCCGGATCCAATCCTCGATGTCGGCGTGGCTATCCGATGGCACAGGCGGCTTTCGGGCCGCATTTGGCTTGCGTAGTTTCGCCATCGCACGTTCTCCTCTGTCGCCTAAGTTCATTCTGGCATTCATAGCTAAGGGGTCAACTGCGGGGACCTAGCCGGCCGTAGAATGCACTCTGGGAGCCCGACGCGAGACTCTCTCATCGTGGCGACGTCACGAACCGGCGCTTGGTCACCTACACCACGACACCGGGACACGATCAACGCAGGAGTCTGGAGGCGGAGCAGTGAGTGAGCTTCAGGGCATCGCTCGGTTCAAGTTTCACGAGGGCAAGCTCGAGGAGTTCATGCGCCTGTCCGTTCAGTGCATGGAGATCGTGCGGACCAAGGACACCGGAACGCTGCAATACGACATCTACTTCAACGACGACCAGTCCGAGTGCATCGTCCTCGAGCGGTACAGGGACTCCGAGGCGCTCATCGAGCACGCCGCGCACCTTGGCGACCTAATGGAGGCGATGCTTGCGACGGGCTCCGTCTCCGGCGAACTCCTCGGTGAGCCGAGCGCAGAGCTTAGAGCGAAGATGGCCGACAGCGAGGTCCGTCTCTTCACACCCTTCCAGTCGATGTAGCCACCGCTCGCCGGCTTGGGCGAGGCTGCTCCGAGCCGTCGCCGCGTTCGGACGGGACGCCATCACCGGTGCGTCGGGCACCAAAGCCGATCGCCCCGTCGCTGAGATATAGATGCACCGTTGTGTTCAAGCGGTGGTGGACGCGCATCGCTGTCGCATGAGGACGGTTGAGGACGAGCGCAGTCGCTTCAACGCGTTGTGGGACGAGCAGATCGACGGCGCCAGGATCTGGTCGGCGTTACTCTGGCAGACGCACAGGTGCGTTTTCCCTGGTCAGAAGATCTGCAAGCTCACTCGCGTTCTGCTGCGCACAACTTCTGTAGCAGTTGTTCAACGTCAACAGCCTCAAAAACGCCAGTACCCAGCGCCGTGGCGTGAGCAATTGAAGCCCCGACTACATAGTTCATTGCGTCTGCGCAGCCGTCGTATTGTGCTTTGTGGTCGTTTTGAACTTCCCTGACAAGGCGCTCAGTCATCTCCCTTGTAGTAGGAACACCGGCCTCCGCGGATGCCCTGGCGCCAAGTAACCAGACCGGTAGTGGTGGATTCACGAGACTCGCATTTTCTCACCAGCAATCATGAAGTAAGGGTCCCGCAAGATTGCCAATCTGCTCAGCCGCCCCACGCCGCAAGTGGTCGCGTTCGCGATACTTCGGGACATGGCGCTGCCCGAGACGGTCCGATTTCAAGTAGACAAGCTCGTCGGAAACTACTGTCGGAACAAATCCCGTCCCACGTGCGTGACAAGATCGCAATCATCCATGAAGTGAGAGGTAATACCGTGACATCTTCGAGACTCGGCCTCCCTGGCGGGAAGATTTCGGACCGGAGTGGTCCAAGACCAAGATCGCTCAAATGAGGTAGGACTCAGAGTCGAAGTTGTGGACGATGTGGTGGGCGGATCGGAATAGCCGATGGCTCTCCTATCCCGACTTCGACGCTTCACCGAACATCAAGGATTGCCTCCGACAGCTTGACGAAGACGTCTCGGGTGCGTTTTGGGGCTGACTCTCGCAAAGTATCTCGCGAGATTCCACGAAACACTTGCGCGAGATTGGCGCGAGACCACCGCGAGACCTGCTCATTCACTCAGACAAGGCTCGGCTTATCACGTCCGCGACGGGACCGAGCCGTCGCCAAACTGTGCCATAACCGGGCATCCCCAGCTCACTGCGGACCTCGTGCTGTTGCGGGGTACGCCCTTCCTTTCGACCAAAGTCACGGATGGCCTGAAGAATGTCTGACTCTGTCCACATCCCTGATTCCCGACCCTTCTTCAAACCATTGAGAGCCGCCTCGTAAAATGCGGGATCAAGATGGCGCCTTTTCTGAAGACTGGTGCGAGTGCGAGCTGAGGACGGGTTGGTTTGCGTCTGACTCAAAGCCACAGATCCCCGGTTTGATCAGTCCACAGTCCTGGGGGCCACCGGCCCGTCAAGGAGGGTTCGGATATGCCGGAGAGGGATCGTGGGACCGACCGTGCGGGACGCCGCCGCAAGCGGTTCTTGACGCCGCAGGAGAAGTACGAGATCTTCATGCAGCTGGTCCGCCACGAGGCGACGATCGCCGAAGCCGCCGGCCGGGCAGGCGTCGACCGCACCACGGTGATGAAGTTGCGGACGGTCGCCAAGCAGGGCGCCCTCGACGCCCTTGCGGCATCCCGGCCGGGGGTGCGCACCAACGGGGTGGACCCGGAGCTCGCC
>JBOGSE010000185.1:0-4186 GCA_050694895.1 bacterium
TTGACACCCTCGAGATGCGAGAGTGCGGTTTCAACCGTGTGCACGCAGGAGGCGCAGCGCATCCCCTCGATGGGAATCACTGTGCTCCCGTTGTGTCCGCCTTCGGGGGCCGCGGTCTTTTGCATGATGCCCATCTCCCTGGCCCTCCCCTTTCCGCCGAGCAAAACACTACGCTATGTGGTGTCAACGGTCAAGACGCGGCGTCCGCGACGATTATTCCCGTGCGCGAGGTGACACTATAGACTGGGCTTTCTACTCGGTGCGTTCGGGCGTGACGTATTTGAAGACGAAAACTCCTTTGTACGCGGGAACCACGAGCCGATTGGCACGCACGACCCGCGTGGGGAACTGGTACGCCTTCAGCAGCTCGAGCGGGCCCCCTCGCCGCGAGACGTGGCTGGCAAGGCGCCTGGGCTCACCGATCGCCGCGATGCGAATCGGAGGGGTGAGTCGCCTCTCGTTGACCATGAACGTCCTGAAAACACTCCTGATGGGCGTAGTCCCCACAAACCGCTCCTCGTTAATCGCGATGGCCTCGGCCCCCGCGACCCACAGGTCGTTGACAATGATCGCGAGATCGAAGTTATGAAGAATGGCCTCATTGGGGTTTTCCCCGGGCCGCAGCGGCCGTCGGCTGTCGTCCAATTCCACGACTACGCCCGGGCCTTCCAGTTCCGTCAGGCCAGTCGAAGTCTTCAATTGGTGTATCTGTGTGGTGAGCGCATCCAGCCCTGGCTGTTGCCCGGCCACTGCCAGCTGGTATGCGGAGATCTGACCGCGAATCTTGTGAACCTCCGCCTCCAAAGCTTCCCTGGCGCGTTCTTGCTGGCGCAGCCGATAGGCCAGTTCACCGAGCTGGGGAGGGGGGACGTTAAAGTGGGCGCGGATTGCCAGAGAGGTCCGTGTCTGCGCCCCAATGCCGATCCCGAGGATCAGGCCGACGGTCAGCATGCCAGTCCGGGTCCAGACAATTCTCCAATCGACTTCCCTGCTCGACATAAACGGCGACGATCAATCAGTCCTCTTCTCAAACAATCTGGTAACTCTGTTCCAAGTGTACCAGAGATCATTGTCGGTGGCGCGGCCCGCAGTATCTCTTGGGGTAATATCACCTATAGGGAGATGGTGTCCATGAGCGAGGGCGCAGAGGCCACTCGGAGGGTGTTTCTTCTCCGTGTGCCGAGTGTTTGCCGGGGCAACGGCGATCGTCCTCGCCTCCGGTGAGACGCTGCGGTCACTCCTGTGGTCCCACGTCGGCCTAATGTGGCTCGATGGACACACCTGCTGAGTGGGGCGGAAGGTTGACACGACAGGCCGTAGTGATAAGCTGCCGTCGTGATCCTGGTTCGGGTGCTCAAGGCACCTGAATGAGCCTGCGCGCTCTCCGGTGATCTGCCGGGAAGGGGGAACCTCACGTGCCAGATGGCCGTCACGGCACGCATTCCATGGATAACAATGCAAAGCAGGGCGTAATGCGGAACGGCGTGGTCTCACGTCGCGAGTTCCTGCAATGGTCCGGACAGGTCGGACTCGCCGCGCTCGCCTTCACGGCTGGAGGCGGCATCCTGCTGCCTGAGCTGGCAACCGCCGCGCAGCGCAAGAGCGCGGGCGGAGCCCGAGAGATCTACTTGGAGGCCGGGGAGGTTACCTGGGAGCTTGCCCCGGGCAAGATCATCAAGGCCCTGGCATACAACCGTCGGATTCCGGGCCCCGAGCTTCGGCTCACGGAAGGCGAGCGAGTGCGGATCATCCTGAGGAACGCGCTCTCCGAGCCCACGACTATTCACTGGCACGGCGTCGATGTCCCGAATCCCATGGACGGAGTGCCCGGCGTCACCCAGAAGCCGGTCCTGCCCGGCGAGACGTTTATCTACGAATTCGTGGCCGCGCCGGCCGGGACGCGCTGGTACCACACGCACCTTCGGGAGCATCACCAGCTCGACCTGGGCCTTTACGCACCGCTGATCATTGAGCCGGCCCGGCCCGACCCGTTCCCTTATGACCGCGAGTACACGCTCGTTCTGGACGACTGGGCCACGGGCTCAGGGCCCCCTGTCTCGCGGACCCAGGAGGGAACAGCAGCCGCCCGGAGGCCTGCGATGGGCGGCATGGGCCGGATGATGGAGCGAATGATGGACCGCGAGGGAATGGGGAGCATGATGGGCGGCGGCGATTCTCGCGCCTACGACATCATGACCATCAACGGCAAGGCGTATCCGGCCACCCGGCCCCTCAAAGTCCGCAAAGGCGAGCGGGTGCGGCTCCGGCTCATCAACGCAAGCGCCGACCACACACACGTCATTCGCCTGGCTGACCACAGGCTCAAGGTCACCCACACCGACGGCAATCCCCTGGGACGGACAGTGGAGGTTGATGCCGTGCCGATCGCCCCGAGCGAGCGATATGACGTGCTCTTCGTGGCAGACCAGCCGGGCGCATGGTTCCTCCACTGTACCCAGCCCGGCCACGCGACAGCCGGCGAGCAGGTGCTGGTGGTGTACGAGGGGTATGAGGGTGCGAGGCCGGAGACGCGCTCCGAGGACGGTGTGGTGTTCTGGCACTACGGCCTGGGGCCGGGCCGCGACATTCTCGCCCGCCCGTCGGGGCGAGAGCGGAGCTTCGACCTTCTCCTGAGCGGGGGGATGATGGAGCCTGACGTCTGGACGATCAACGGGAAGCGCTACCCGGACACCGACCGGCTTCGCGTACGGAAAGGAGACCGGGTCCGAGTGCGGCTGACGAACATGAGCATGGAGGCGCACCCGATGCACCTCCACGGCCAGTCCTTCAAGGTGCTGGCGGTGAATGGCCGACGGCTTCCTGCCCCGATCGTGAAGGACAGCCTGGACGTTACACCACACATGGGCTCGGTGGAAATCGAGTTCACGGCGCATAATCCCGGCGCCTGGTTCTTCCACTGCCACAAGCCGATGCACATGGAAGGAGGCATGGTCACCCTCGTGCAGATCGGATAGCGGCGGGCAATCGGATGACCCGGCTCCGGGTGATCATGCCCTGCCACGTCATCCGATCAAGACCGGGTCATACTCCTTGAACTACCAAGATGGGGCTATTCATCTCCACATCAGCCTGCCCCGCACACCGTGGCAGCGGTCACGGTGGAGTTCGCGTCACGGGAGTCTGAACCAGGCAGCCACCATGGATCAGCCATCGATAAGCGTTGAGACGTTGGAGAAGCTTCAACGTCGGGAAAGGGCATTGAGAAGATGCTGGGACCACCGCTCCTTCGGCGAATACCGCTGCCGACAGGCGGGGCAATACTTCTGCGCGGTCGCGGCCAGAAGGCGCACGAACACACGAGAGCAGAGTCGGCACTCCACGAGGCGCGCGTCGATGATCTCGTCCGCCTGTGGTAATAGTCGCCGGATGCCATCGGCACGCGCCTTGCGCATCGTGGCGTCAAACGCAGGGCCGCCGCGATCCGTTCGGCGCTTGCGGAGGGCCGCAGTTTTGACAATTACTGTCTCGTCGGAAGTCAATCTCTGCCGGATACCCGACTTGAACGCCTGTGCCTCCCCTGAACGCCCCGCCTTCTCCAGCGCGATGATAGTGCCACCGCGCTTGATTTTGCCCCAGCCAAGCCGCCCCACCTGTGGCGCTTGCATGATCCACTGCCGGTAGGCCGCGGAGACCTCTTTCACAAGGGAGGCATCCTTGCCGAATCGGCGGGCGAACCGCTGCGGGCTGTTCACAAGCCACAGGAGCCGCCGCATCTCCTTTCGTCGAAACGCCCATCCCTGCTGCACTCTAGCCTCGTCTTGGAAAATTTGTTCACAAGAATGCTGCCACCTACCATTGAGATTATGCAAGTGAACACCTTCGATGTGATGTGGTTCGCCTGGTACGCCTTCTTCCCGGGGACCAAGGTCTTCACTCCGTAGAGAAGAGGCGCCTATGAGCAACGCGTTGGTCACTGCTGGTCGTCATCTCACGACCGTTTTTCAGCTCCCCGCGTATCGCCGGATTGCTCTGGTCAGTGCGCTCATCTATCTCTTGGTCTATCTCTACAGCGTCCGCCACATCGTGTACCTGCGAGGAATCACACTCCAGGTTGACGCCTATCCTTCCTTTCAGGTCGTCCCGGACTGGCCGGCCAAGCTCTGGAAGACCATCGCCCCCTACGCCTACGAGCCGCTGGGCGCACTGTACCTGACCCCCAATCTGA
>JBOGSE010000186.1:0-1112 GCA_050694895.1 bacterium
GCAAGAGGCTCTACGAGCAGGCCCAGATGCGCCTGCAGGAACTGGTGCCGATGGTCATGCTGTTTCATTCGACGACGTTTGAGGCGGTGCGCAAGAACGTACAGGGGTTCGAGCACTGGCCGAACCAGTCGTACTACGGCATTCGGCGAACCTGGCTTGCGCCGCGCTAGCCGTCAGGCCGAGCCGGCCTCCAGCGTGAAGACCGTGATCTCGGGGCGGCAGTTCAGACGGACATGCAGACCCAGCGTTCCCAGGCCGCGGTTGGTGTACTGAAGCATCTCGCCGACCCGGTACAGCCCCATCGGATACTTCCTGCCGTGGTGCGGCAGGAAGGGCGCACCGAGAACCGGCAACCTGATCTGGCCGCCGTGTGAGTGGCCGGAGATCTGCAGGTCAAAGCGCCCGGTGGGCGCGCTGATGTCGGCGAAGTCCGGTTCGTGAACCAGAAGGATCGCCGCGCCCTCCGCCGGCATGCGCTCCAGCACCTGGTCGAGCCTGTCTGCACCGACCATATGGTCATCGATGCCGGCCACATGCAGGGAGGCGTCCCCGCGCCGCACGGTGTGGACGCGGTTCCCGATCTCGTTGGCGCCGCTGTCCTTGATGATCATCCGGATGGTTGACGCGCTGGTCCAGTGATCGTGATTGCCGAGCACCGCGAACACGCCGTCCCGCCCGCGTAAGGGCGCGAGGCCCGCCACCAGATCCTGTGCGTACCGGCGGGGACGGTTCGTCACAAAATCCCCGGTGATGGCCACCAGGTCCGGCCGCTGGGCATTAATGAGATCGACGATCCCAGGCAGGCGACCGCGCATCCAGTCGTCGATGTGGATGTCGCTGATCTGCGCCACCCGATACCCATGAAAGGCCCGCGAGAGCCGGCGGAGTTTCAGCGTGATGCGCCTGATGTCGATCCAGTCGGGCTCCACCGCCGTCGCGTAGCCCAGGCCACCGGCGCCGAGCGCCGTGGCTCCCAGCGTCACCTGAAACGCCCGCCAGAGAAACTGCCTCCGAGTCACGTCAATCACCTATGGGAGAGTTGGCAGTGGGAGAAACGTCTCGGCAAAGCCCTGCGTCTCAAACGCGACCGTCCGCCCTCCGATGTGCCCCTT
>JBOGSE010000187.1:0-3604 GCA_050694895.1 bacterium
GTCACCGTCTGCTTCCGCCCAGGCGAGCGGATCGTTGTTCTGTACCAGGGAAGCCGCGTCGGCGAGTTTCGCTTCTAATGTCTGGTTTTGAGGTCGCCACATGTCTGGCTTTGAAGGTCACGTATCAAAGTTCCGTGAGAGAGCAGGGAGAGACTGCTCACTCTAGAATCTCCACAGACACACAACCTGGCCTTCTTCGCGGCAAACGCCGCCCCCGGTTCACCACAGCGCGGTGCGAAGGGGGGTTTTTGCTGTGCGTGCTTTCCGGCGGCTCGGAAAGGTCGCTTTTACCTTTGTCCTGACGGCCGTCTTCCTCGCCGTCTCCCTGCTGCCGCGACTCACCCCGCCCGCCCATGCGGCGGGCGGCGCCGCCCCGCCCCTCCCGGTGCCTGAGGACCCACTCGGCCAGCAGCCCGAGCACGCGACGCCAGAAATCACCATTGACGTCGACATCCGCGACGGCCATGTGACCGCGCGGGTGGTGGACATCTGGGGGCCGGGCCGGACGCCGCTGGTCGCGCGGTCATTCACGAACACGCAGTCCTATTCCTCGTCCTCCTCTGGGGGCTGGGAGTTCAACCAGCAGATGGATCTGGTCTCCCTGGGCGGGATCCGGACGCGCGAGCCCGACGGGAACCGGGCGGAGTTCAAGTACACCTCGACGCGGTGGAGCGCGGATCAGAGCCAGCGCTGGGACGTGTATGAGAAGACCGTCGGGACCTATGCCAGCATGGAGATCCGCTCCACATGCGTGCCCGGGCCGCACGATCCCCCTATCGAGGGGCCGCCGGGAGGCAGCCCGGCGGAGTCGCAGGGCGGCCGGATGCCGCAGCTCCGCCCCCAACCCACCCCGGTACCCGCGCCGCAGGATCCCGCAATGGAGGGCGCATTCGGGATCCTGGCGAGGGCGGTGCGCACCCTGCTGGGGGTGGTGCGCCCGATGGCCCATATGGAGTGCGTGCCCGACGGCATTCCCATGGCCTATCTCCCCCAGGGCGCGACCCGCCGCTACACGGGGGGCCTGCTCCAGGAGAGTCGCGATGCCAATGGTAACGTCGCGACGACCGGCCAGACGACGCTCCCCGAGCAAATGTGGCCGTTCGTGGCGTGGGTCCGCGACCCGGTCGGCCGCCAGACGACGTTTGCCTACGAGCAGGCCTCCCGCGAGTGCGTCCGGGAGAACCCCGAGACCTTCATCTGCATGGAGTGGCGCACGCAGTACCGGGTGCGGACCGTCACCGATCCGTACGGGCAATTCGCGACCTATGTCTACAACGGGGCGGGCATGCTGGCGCGCGTCGACAACCCCGCCGCACAGTCCACGTACTACGCCTACGATCTCGGCGGCCGGCTGGAGCAGGTGACCACCTCCCGCGGCTGGACCACGTGGATCAATTGGAACATGGTGGAAGGCCAGGCCCGCGTCACGCGGGTGACCGCGCCCGATGGGACCTTCACATCGTATACGTACACGGTCAGCCCAACCACGCAGCGGGTGACGCGCACTGTCGTCACCAACGCCCGGGGCCAGCCCACCACCTACGATTTCTACACCGGGACGGATGAGAATTTCTTCGGCAACGTCGAGCGCGTCACCAATCCGCAGGGGAACGTCACCCTGCTCGCCTACGACGCCCGGCACAACGTCACGCAGGTGACCGATCCCCGCGGCAACCGGACGACCTACGCGTACAACGGCCGGAACAAGGTCATCCAAGTCGTCCAGGCGGCCGGGACGCTGAATCTGATCAGCACGTTCACCTGGGACGGCAACGACAACCTGCTGAGCGCCACGAACCCGCGGGGGATCCGCACCGACTACACGTACGATGCCCGGCACAACCTGACGCAGGTGCGCCGGGGGGTGGGCACGGCGGAGGAGTCGGTGATGCAGTACGGCTACACGCCCTGGGGCGGGGTCGCCTGGATGATCGATCCCCGCGGCAACACCACCAGTTACACCTATACTGCCCGCCGCCAGATCGCGACCATCGTCCCGCCTGCCGGGGGGACGACCAGTTTCACCTATGATGCCGCCGATAACCTATCCTCCAGGACCGACGGCAACGGTCGCACCTGGATTAACGGTTACAACACCAGACGCCTGGTCACGGACGGCTGGGATCCCTCGGGCAACCGCGTCAGCTACGGGTACGACGCCAACGGCAACCGCACCAGCGTGACCGATGCCCGGCTCAATACCACTTGGTTTGCCTACGACAGCCGCGACCGCCTGGTGACCATCACCGATCCCCTGAGCGGCTCGACTAACTACGCCTACGACGCGGTCGGCAACCTCCGGACCATCACCAACGCCCGCGGGTTCTCGACGAACTTCGGCCACGACGCGGCCAACCGGCTCATCCAGATGAACGACGCCCTGGGGCAGGCCACGACCTACCAGTACGACCCCGCCGGCAACCGCACCCAGATGACTGACCGCCGGGGGATCCCCCACACCTACACCTACGACCAGGCCAACCGGCTGACCGGCGTGACCGCCGGCGGGCAGACGATCTCGTACACCTACGACGCCAACGGGAATCGCCTCACGATGGCGGACTCGACCGGCACGACCGGCTACCTGTACGACAACCTCGACCGGCAGACCCGCACGACCTACCCCGACGGTCGGTCCGTCCAGGCGACCTACGACGCGGCCGGCAACCGCACGAGCCTGACCTACCCCGACGCCAGCACCATGACCTATGCCTACGATGCCGCCAACCGCCTGATCTCACAGGTCCTGGCCGGCACCTTGACCTGGGCCTTCAACTACGATGCCGCCGGCAACCGGACCCAGATGATGCATCCCAACGGGACCCGCACGGTCTACTTCTACCTTCCCAACAACTGGCTGCGCGGGACCATCCAATACAGCCCCAGCGGCACCTTCCAGGAACCCGGAAGCGTCGAATACAGTTACGATGCAAACGGGAACCGTCTCACTCAGGCCGATCTCAGCGGGATCACGACCTTCACCTACGACGCCTTGAATCGCCTGACCGGCGCCGCCTATCAGGGCGGCTACGGGACGTGGAGTTGGGCTTACGATCCCGTCGGCAACCGCATCCAGCAGATCGCGCCTGCTGGCACCACCAACTACGGCTACGACGCCAACAATCGGCTCTCCCAGGCGGGGACGACCACTTATGCCTACGATCCCAATGGCAACCTGACGAGCACCTCGGCCGGCCAGACCTTTACCTGGGACGCCTTCAACCGGATGGCCCAGGCCACCGGGCCGGGCGGGACCGCGACGTACACGTACAACGGCGACGGTCTCAAACGGCAGCGCATGGGGCCGGAGGGGACGACCAATTACTACTACGATGGGATCCGGTCCATCTGGGAGACCGATGAGGCCGGGAACCTGACCGCCCAGCTTGATCGAGACCTGTTCGGCAACCTGCTGTCCTGGCGGGAGGCCTCAGGCGCCCGCTGGTACGCCCACCATGACGGCCTGGGTTCCACCGCAGCTCTCACCGATCCGAGCGGGGCCGTCCTGTTCTCGATGCTCTACGACGCGTGGGGAAATCTGCGGACGGACGCGGGCTTGGCCTACGGAAAGTACCGGTACACGGGCGCGGAGATGGATGCCGCG
>JBOGSE010000188.1:0-9659 GCA_050694895.1 bacterium
CCGGGGCCGGTAAACTCGAGCAGTTTGTTCTTGCCGCCGCGCACCGTCAGACGGCGCAGCAGCTCGAGCATGACGTCCTTGGCCGTGGACCACGGCGGTAGCTGGCCCGTCAGGCGCACGTTGACGACCCGAGGCATCTCCAGATGGTATGGACCGCCGGCCATCGCGATGGCCACGTCCATTCCGCCGGCGCCGATGGCCAGCATACCGACGCCGCCCTGATGGGGCGTGTGGCTGTCGGCGCCCAACGCCGTCTCGCCGGGTACCGCGAAATGCTCCTGATGGATCTGGTGGCCGATGCCCGACGCGGGCTTCGCGTACCAGATGCCGTACTTCCGGCAGGAGTTGCGCATATAGATGTGGTCTTCCATGTTCTCCGGAGTGATGTGCAGGACGTTGTGATCGGCGTAGCCTGCGGCCACACGCGCTCGCACCCGCGGTAACCCCATCGCCTCGAAGTGCATGATGGCCTGAGTGCCGGTCATGTCCTGGATGAGGACCTGGTCGATTCTGAGACCAATTTCCTCGCCGGTGACCGCCTTGCCGTCGACGAGATGAGACTCGATGATCTTCTGCGCCACACCCTTGCCCATCAAGTGCCTCCTCAGGTAATGGTGTCCGGATCTATTTTACTCTCTGTTCAGGCCTCCACGTTCAGGCCTCCACCGCCTGGCGCACCGCGCGCAGATTCGCCTCGGACGCGTCTATGGGAGTCACGCACCCCGCGGCGACAATGAAGCGCTTGCCGTCCGTCTGGGCGATGGCGTCCCTGACCTCCGCGGTGACCTTCTCGGCCGCGGCGCCGCCGATCGTCTCCATGGCGTCCAGGCCGCCGGCGAGCGTGCCGGAGTAGACTGCCCGCGCCTCTTTGAGCGTCGGTTCGGTCCTGCGATCGTGCCAGTTGAGGGCGTGGATGGGATAGTCGATGAGCTGCTCGAACATGATTCGCTCGCCGTGGATGTGCAGCAGGATGATCTCGGCATGCCGGGCCGCGTCGAACACCCGCAGATCGTATGGCCGGCCGAATTCTTCATACTCCTCGATGGTCATGTAGCCCGTGGACGCGCACTGGGTGGCGAAGAAGATGCCGTCGGCACCGGCGACCAGGCACTCCTCCGCGAACTTCGCCGTCGTCTCAGCGATGATGTCGAGCCCCTCGTGCATCTCATCGACGGAGCCGCGTATGTACCGCAGCAGCGCGGCCTCGCCGGCGAGCTGGCGGGCGATCGTCAGCGGGCTAAAGACCGTGGCCAGCATGATGTCGTCGGGAAGGGCCTTGCGGATGAGCCGCAGCGCCTGGAGCTCGCGCCCATAGGTGCCCGCGGTGATATCGAGGCGCTTGAGTTTGGGCCAGTCGGTTTCCTTCTTGATCGGCCGCTCGGTGTAGTGGCGGATGCCTTCACGGTTCGGTTTGTACGCTCCGCGCAGCCCCCAGTCGTCGCCGTAGTACCCGCTCGCCGGCGTGACCTTGAGGAAATCCCAGTCGAAGGTCTGCTGGAATGCCACGTGGGCCTGCGCCAGCGTCTGGGCCCGCTGATCGTCCTGCGGGAAGTGCCGCCAGAGCGCAACCGGCGGACGATCGACCGGCTTGCCGTCGAGCGCCGCATACACACGCTCGCGCTTCGTCACCTAGTTCGCACTCCTTCCTTCCACGTCTCCCGCTCCGGTCGCGGCGAACGTGCCTGCCGACGCCAGGATCGCGCGCAGCGCCTCGATGGTGATGTTGCCGCCGCTGAGAATGAGGCCGACCTTACGGCCGGCGATGCGGTCCCGCAGGCGGCGCGCGGCCGCGACGGGTGCCGCACCCGCGTGCTCCGCTACCTGACGGATGGTGTCAAGGAGGATTCGAATACCGTCCTCCATCTCCTCGTCGGTCACCAGCACCATCTCGTCGAGCCGATCCCACAGGATGCCGAGCGTGAGTGCAAAGGGGACTCGCGTCTGCAGGCCTTCGGCCTTCGTCTTGATGTCGTCTGTGGTGATCACCTTGCGCGCGCGCCAGGAGCGCTCGACGGCCGGGGCACCGCTCGCCTGGACGCCAACCACCTCGAGGGCGGGGCGGATGGTCTTCGCCGCGATGCCGTGCCCGCTCGCCCCTGATCCGCCGCCGACCGGCACGATCACCATGTCGAGGTCGGGAACCTCCTCGATCAGCTCGAGGCTCGCGGTGGCGACACCGGCGACGAGATACGGTTCGTTGGCCGAGTGAATATAGCGGTAGCCTTCGGCGGCCGCCGTGCGCTCGACCCACTCGCGGGCCTCATCGAAGTCCCTTCCCACCTCGACGACCTCCGCATTCAGATCGCGCATCGCCCGGACCTTCACCGGGTTGGCATGCTCCGGGACGCCGATGATCGCGCGGACCCCGAAGAGGCGCGACGCATAGGCAATCGACTGCCCGTGATTGCCGGTGGATGACGCGATGACGCCGCGCCGCCTCTCGTCAGCGGTGAGATGAGAGAGCAGCGTGATGCCGCCGCGGACCTTGAAGGAGCGCGTTGGGTTGGTGTTCTCACACTTGACGAACGCCTGACAGTTCAGCAGCCGGTCCAGCGCGGACGATGTGACGACGGGCGTCGGACGCAGGTATGGAGCAATTGCGCGCCGGGCGGCCAGGACGTCGGCGAGCGTCGGGGGGACGAGCGCCGACCGGATGTCAGCTTCCATAGCGCCTCCGCATGAACGCCAGGATCTCCCGGTCGACCAGATCGTCCTCGCGCCAGCGTTCTTCGAAATTCTCGACACTGCACCATCGACGGAACGCATCCTTTGTCGTCTGGTTGTAGACGCCGTCAATCGGCCCGGCATACGCGCCGGCGTGTGTGAGCATCTCCTGGACAAGGCGTGCCACGTTGCCGGCCACGCGCGTGAGATTCGCGTTATCGGTCGCGCCGAAGTGGAGGCGGTGCAGCTCAAGAAGCCTGCGCAGCTCGTCGACGGGCGCCGCGTGATCGTCGACGCGCAGGTCGACATACCGATCGGTGTAACCGCCGTATGAGCCTTTTTCTTTCACGACATACAGCGCGGCAGACTGCTGGCCGCGGCTGTCACCACCGTGGCCCTGTCCGGCGACCAGCGCCGCGATGAGCCGCTCGGGGAGCGTGCCGGCGGTCTGTGTGAAGGCACCGGCCATAGCGTGAACGACGGCCTCGCCGGCCAGAATATTGCCCTGAGCGGCAAATCCAGATCCGGTCACGTGACCCGCCCACGGGAGGCAGTCGGTGCCGGTCCAGGCCGCTGCGCCGCCCCTGGCATCTACGACCCCGAGCTGCCGGTGCGATCGTCCTTCATCATCCGAGATCAGGGTATCAACGACCTCGCGCGTCGAGCGGCCTGCTCGGAGCAGTTCCAATCCGTGTGGACCGAATGAGAGATTTACCGCGGCCTGGGTCGCAACCGCACCGACGCCCGCCTCAGCCCAGGGCACGACCGCGCCGACGGCAAGGAACCTGCTTGCAACGCCCACGCCCAACTCGCCGGTAGCGGGGTCATGCGCCACAATGGAGAATGTCGACACGTGCATTGGGGATCGGGACCTATTCGCCGGCCCAGCGCATCGGAAAGTCTCGCACCAGATAGAACCGGCCCTCGACGTAGTCCACGGTGGCCAGCGCAAGGTCGGGCAGGCTCTCAACCATCTCGCGCGACACCGGAGCGTGCAACTGCTCGGCGCGAAACGCCAGCAGGATGGCCGGATGGCTGACCACCAGCGTGGTGCGGCCGTAGAACTGGTCGCTGATCGTACGCAGCGCCAGCGTCATCCGATGCGCGCCGTCGGCGAGCGACTCGCCTGCGGCTTCGGGTGACTCGAAGAGGCAATCCAACCAGGCGCCATAGCCGGCGGCGTCGGAGATTGGTGCTGCGGTACGAATCTCATCCAGATCGTCGCGCCACCACACGGGCAGGGCACGAACGGCGCTTACCGCCTCGGCCGTCTGGAGGGCAGACCGCTGCGTGCTCGCTACGATGTGGTCGAGCCTTGGGAGGCGTGAGGCCGCCACTTCGACGGCCGTCAGCCCCGCCGCCGAGAGCGGCGGTTCTCCATCGGTTGCGCTCGACCACTCTACCTCGCCGTGCCGCATGAGAAGCAATCGCGTTTGAACGGCCTCAACAGCCACGGCCGTGTACCCGAATGGTGGCCTCTCCCAGGCTCATCTGTCGGACCCTAGATGTCCCGTTTGAGGTGGTGCATGTAGGACGTGAACCCGAGGTGTTCCCAGAATGCCACGGCCTGCGGGTTCCTGACCGCGACCGTGAGCTCGACGGTCGTTGTGTCCTCGTCACGCATCCACGCCAGCAGAGCCTCCACAAGGCGATGGCCGACCCCCCGGTTCCTGTAAGCCTCGCGGGTCACCAGGTCGTGGATATACCCGCGACGCCGGCGCTCGAAAAAGCCGGGGAGCAGCGAGATGCGCCCCACCCCGTAGCC
The DNA here is from genome assembly GCA_050694895.1 of bacterium. Lineage (GTDB taxonomy): Bacteria > Sysuimicrobiota > Sysuimicrobiia > Sysuimicrobiales > Humicultoraceae > JBQTJP01. The sequence goes on from JBOGSE010000188.1 coordinate 4,430, forward strand.
GATCACCCGGCCGTTCTGCACGGCGACAACCGCGAGGGCGTCATCGCGTCCCAGCAATCCGCGGATGAACTGACGGTATTCGTCCCGCCATTGCGCCGCGGGCGCAAACGCGCGGTCCAGCTGCGCGTGATACAGCGCCAGTTCGCCCCACGCCTCGACGATCTCGGGGAGGTCCCGCGCGGTCGCCGGACGGATCTCGCACTCGAGTGGCTCGGCCTGCGGCGCCTTGGTGGGAAGGGCCATTGACATTCTCACCGGGTGCCTATGAGTTCGTCCGCAGCAGGCGGAGTCCTCCGATGGTTCCCAGCCGGCCTTTTCCCGAGTGGTCCCAGGCGAGTACTCTAGTGGCTGTGGGCATAGGCCTGACTGAAAGGCTACAGCCTTACCTCGCCGTCGTTGCGTCGTGGCTCGTGGTCACCGTCGGTCTGGTGGCGCTTCGCTCTTCCCTCAGTCTTGCGACAGTGGCTCTCGTCTACTTTCTGCTGGTGTTCCTCAGCGCAGTCTGGTTGGGTCGAGGGCCGAGCCTGACTGCGAGTCTGCTGTCTTTTCTGGCATCGAATTATTTCTTCACGGTTCCCTACGGGACATTCCGAGTCGCCTCGACGCAGGATATCATTAGCCTTTTCGTGTTTCTCTTCGTTGCCGAAATGACATCGCGTTTAGTCGCAAGGCTGCGTGAGCGCGAGGGGGAGGCACGGCGGAAGGCGTGGGAAGCCTCAACGCTCTATGCACTCACACACGACATGAACGCGGTGACCGGGCCCGAGGAGATTCTTGAAGGCGTGGCCACTCGGATCGTCGCGCTGGTGGGCGTCGGTGAATGCTCAATCTTCCTGCCCGACGATGCCGGGCGTCTGCGTCTCTACACCTCCGCACCTGGCACGACCTGGCGGAGCGCCGAAGCTGTTCCTGCGGCGGCCCTCCGCGCGTTCAGCGTTGCCGAGTCTGTCGACGGCACGACTGGCCTCTTTCTCCCGCTCGCGGTGGGCGAAAAAGTTGTAGGCGCGCTGCACGTGGCACCGCCGCGAGGAGAGGCCCGCATCCCGGAACCCACCCGTCGAGTGGTGCGCACATTTGCCGCGCAGATCGCGGGCGTTATCGAGCGCCTGCGACTGCAGCACGAAGCGTCAGAGGCTGAAGTGCTGCGGAAGACCGACGAACTCAAGTCAGCCCTCCTCTCAGCGGTATCCCATGACCTCCGGACACCGCTCGCCTCGATTCGGATCGCCGCGACGGGGCTTCTTCAGAACCATGTCCGCTCCGATGAGGACGCGCGGCGAGAGTTACTGAACATGATCGACACAGAGGCCGCCCGGCTTGCCCGCCTCGTCAGCAATCTCCTCGATCTCTCGCGGATTGAAGCCGGGGTGTTGAGACCCGACAAGGAATGGCGTGATCTTCAGGAGGTTGTCGCCCGCGCGGTGGATTATCTGCATCAGCGGCTGGAGGACCACCAGGTCGTGGTAGACATCCCCGCCGACCTGCCTCTGGTTCCTCTCGACTTCACAGAGATTGAGGATGTCCTGGTGAATCTGCTCGACAATGCAGTCCGCCATTCGCCTGAAGGCACGACGATCCGGATCAGCGCAGCGCGACGGGATCACGAGATCGTCGTCCACGTGGAAAATGAAGGGCCGCCGATACCCGTCGACGCCGCCGATCTGATCTTCGATCGCTTCTACCGCGTCCAGCGTGATAGGCGCGGGCTCGGCCTGGGTCTGGCCATCTGCAAGGGGCTGGTGGAGGCGCACGGGGGCCGCATCTGGGTGGAGCGTCCCGGTGAGCCCGGCGCGCGCTTCGCCTTCACGCTACCGCTGAACCAGGCGCCGGCCTCACGGCCTCAACGGGAGTAGGCAGCCGATGGCGGGCGCCCGCATTCTCGTAGTGGATGACGAGCCGCAGATCAGGCGCGCCCTGACGCGGACGCTGGCAGCAAACGACTTCGACGTGCGGACGGTGGGGACGGGGGAGGAGGCCCTCGCCGCCCTCAGGTGGCGACCCGATGTGATCCTCCTGGACCTCATGCTGCCCGACTTAGACGGGCTGGAGGTCGCGCGGCGCATTCGTGAGCAGGTCGCAACTCCGATCCTGATACTGTCGGCCCGGGGGGAAGAGCCGCAGAAAGTCCTGGCTCTTGACCAGGGTGCCGACGATTACATCACCAAGCCTTTTGGGACCGAAGAGCTCCTGGCGCGCATCCGGGTGGCGCTCCGGCATGCGGCCGGGCAACCCACTGATCCGGTCATTGAGGCCGGAGATTTACGCGTCGATCTTGAACGTCGCCTGGTCACCCGCGGCGGCGCAGAGGTGCACCTGACACCGACGGAATATGAGGTGCTGAAGTACCTTGCCCGGCATGCCGGGAAGGTCGTGACCCACCGCATGCTGCTACAGCACGTGTGGGGTCCCGAGCATATTGAAGAGACGCAGTACCTGCACGTCCTGATGAGCCAGCTCCGGCGCAAGATCGAGCCCCAACCCGCGCGACCGGAGTACATCCTGACCGAACCGGGAGTTGGGTACCGGTTTCGTCCGCCAGCGTAGTTCCTTCGCATTCCCGAACGCGATCTGAGCCGCCGTTGAGACTTTAGGGGATTCTTAGCATCCCTGCCGCATCCCAAAGGACTTCTCAAGGCCCTCCCTGTTACTTTCCGTGATGTGAGGGAGTCACCGTGAGCCAAACACTCGCCCAGTTGATCTTAGCCTCCGCCGGTGCCGGTGTTTTCACGGCCGCGATGATCGGGGAAACGATCCCGGAAATAGTCGGCACCTTAGCCGGCGCCTTGCTCGGCATGCTCGTTGTGCTTGGAAGCCTCCTCCTTCAATCGTCGCCGGTGCAATTGACGGGTGGAAGCGTTCTGGCTGCACTTGTGGCCGCACTCTGGGCTTCGATGCTGGCCTGGCTTGCGGTCGTCTGGTGGGAGAATCTCACGGGACGGGTCCCGCCAGGCGGCGCGGGGTAGCCAGTCGCCCCGCATTTCTTAAGGACTTCCTAAGGCCCCCTCCGCTAGCGTGTGAGATCGAGGTTCTTGGTGTGAGCGCTTCCATACGCTGGCTGAGAAGCCGCATCCCTCCCTTTTCGCTGCGCCGTTTTCTCCTAGGCGCCCCCCTGCCGACCCACGAGATGCCCCGCCAGACCGTCGGAAAGCTCGTGGGCCTCGCCGTGTTCGCGTCGGATGTGCTCTCCTCGGTCGCGTATGCCACCGAGGAGCTTCTCGTCGTCCTGGCCCTGGCCGGTGCCGCATACTTCGGTTGGTCCATTCCTATCTCGATCGCCATATCCGCGCTCCTGGTGGTCCTCACGATCTCCTACCGGCAGACTATCTTCGCCTATCCGAGCGGCGGTGGGGCGTACATCGTCGCGCGCGACAACCTCGGAGAGGGTCCTGCCCAGACGGCCGGGGCGGCCCTCCTGACCGACTACATCTTGACCGTCTCGGTGAGCATCGCCGCAGGTGTGGCCCAGATCGTGTCGGCCTTCCCCTCCCTCGCCCCCTGGCGCGTGGAGGTTGCGGTCGCGGCGATTCTGTTCATGATGCTGGTGAATCTCAGGGGCGTGCGCGAATCGGGGACGTTCTTCGCCATACCTACCTACTTCTTTGTCGTGACGATGCTGGGGATGCTCGCGGTCGGCTTCTACCAGCTCTCAACGGGGCGGATTCTTCAAGTCACGGGTGTGCAGCTGGAGAGCAGCGCCGTCCAACCCTTTACCCTCTTTCTTCTCCTGCGCGCATTCAGCAGCGGCGCGGTCGCAGTGACCGGGACGGAGGCCGTCAGCAATGGGATCACGGCCTTCAGCGAGCCCAAGAGCCGGAATGCGGCGGCGACCATGGCCTGGATGAGCGCCCTCATCGGGACGATGTTCATCGGGACCACGGTGTTGGCGGTTCGGATGCACGCGGTGCCGGTAGCGAATGAAACGGTCATCTCGCAGCTGGCCAGGACGATCTATGGTACGGGTGCGCTGCACCTGATCACCCTGGCCGCGACGACGATGATCCTGATTTTGGCCGCCAATACTTCATTCGCCGACTTCCCCCGGATCTCCGCGCTTCAAGCGGCGGACGGGTTCCTCCCGCGCCAGCTGACCTACCGCGGCAGCCGCCTGGTGTTCTCGTGGGGAATCGTCGTGCTGGCCGCCGTCTCGTGCCTGCTGGTCGTCGTGTTCCGCGCGGATGTCTCCCAGCTCATCCCCCTCTATGCGATCGGCGTGTTCCTCTCGTTCACCATGTCCCAGACAGGCATGGTCGTGCGCTGGCGGAAGATCGGACGCCTTCGCCCGGATGAGTCGGTGGAAACCAAGGGGTCCGTTCTCCGGTTCGATCCACAGTGGCGCTTCAAGCAAGCGATCAATGCCGTCGGGGCACTTCTTACAACTGTGGTCATCATCGTGCTTGCCGTGAGCAAGTTCGCGCATGGCGCGTGGATCGTCGTGATTCTCATCCCCACCCTGGTGTGGATCTTCTTCCGTATCCACCGTCACTATCAGGACGTCCGCCGCAGGCTGAGCGTCAGCGACCTCCACGCCGCGCCCGCGCCAGTCCCCATCATCCACCTGGTGTTGATCGCGAGCGTTCATGCCGCCGCGCTGCGTCAGATTCAGTTCGTCCGGTCTCTTGGATTCCGATGGATCGCCGTCCATGTCGCGACCGACGAGGAGAAGGCGGCCGAAGTACGCCGCAAGTGGGAGCGATTCTTCCCAGAAGAGACGCTCGTCGTGCTCCCGTCACCTGTGCGGGATGTGGTTGGTCCGATTCGCAGCTATGTGGAACGACTGCGGGCGGAGCATCCTGATGCGTTCATCCATGTCGTCATGTCGCAGATTCTCATGGACAACCTGGTCGAACAGACCCTCCATCAGAATACGACCGTTATCTTCAAGCTGGCTCTGCAGGATATCCCGATGGTCGTCGTGACCGACGTGGCGTATCCCCTCCATCCTGAGGCGCCGCCATCGATCCTGGAGGTAGTCCCGGGTACAGAGAAAACCGCGGCACCGGTCGATCGGGCTCGCCCCAGGCCTTTTGGTGGGAAGTCATGATCGACCGAATCCACGCTACCCGCTAGCCTGGAGCTGGCTTCAGTTCAGCGACACTTGGGGATGACCCGCTCGGCCGTGAGGCGCAGGGCGCGCTCCTTGTCGAGGCCGAGCGGTGGCCCGATGTTGATCTGCGTCGCCCCGCGCGCTGCCAGCCACCGGACGCGCTCGGTCAATTGCTCGGGATCGCCC
>JBOGSE010000189.1:0-1710 GCA_050694895.1 bacterium
CGCGTGATCGCGGGCAATTACCAAGGAACGCCCGGCCCGGCGCATACTTTTAGTCCGATGAATGTTTGGGATGTCCGCCTGACAGCCGGCGCGCGCGCGGAACTTCATGTTCCGGCCGGCTGGACCACCGCGCTCTTCGTGCTCAAGGGGCGCGTCCGGCTGGGGTCTGGCGAGATCGCGGGCGCGGCCGAATTGGCCGTCCTCGACCGCGAGGATGAAACGTTTGCGATCGAGGCGCTGGAAGACACCACGCTCTTGTTCCTAAATGGGCAGCCGATCGACGAGCCGATCGTTGGCCAAGGGCCCTTTGTGATGAACACGCAGGCCGAAATCGCTGAGGCCATGGCCGACTACCAGGCCGGGCGGATGGGCCGCTTGCCCGCCCGCGCCTGAGCTGGGGCAGACCATCTAGACTAGGTCATCGACTCATTAAACCGCATCCAGATTCGGAGTGAGGCGAGCTTCACGCCGGCAAGGAAGTTTTCCGCTCGTTTGTCGTGGCGCGTGGCGACCGCGCGGTAGTGCTTGATTTTGTTGAAGAAGCGCTCGACGAGGTTCCTGTAGCGGTAGAGATAGGCGCTGAACGAGGGCGCGTTCTTGCGGTTCGGCATCGGCTTGATGTTGGCCCATGCGCCGCGCTCGGCGAGGTTCTGGCGCAACGCATCGCTGTCGTAGGCCCGGTCGGCCAGAAGAATCTGCCCTTCGACAAGAGCATCCAGCATGTCGCGGGCGCTTTGCCCGTCATGGGCTTGGCCTTCGGTAAGCTTCAAAGCGATCGGCAGGCCCTCGGCATCGACGAGCGCATGGATTTTCGTCGTCAGCCCGCCCCGCGAGCGACCCATGCAACGGGACCCTTGATCTTTTTTTGGGTGTTGGCGGCATGCTGATGCACGCGGATCGAGGACGCGTCGATCATCTGGATGTTGCCGTCGTAAGCCTTTGACACGGCTTCGAGAAGACGATCCCAGACGCCTGCCTTGCGCCAGCGGTTGAAGCGGTTCACGCAGGTCGTGTGCGGGCCGTAGCGCTCGGGAATATCGGCCCAGGGCGCGCCCGTCCGCAGCCGCCAGAAAATCCCGTTCAGCACCCGCCGGTCGTCGACCCGCGGAACACCGCGCGACTTGTTCGGGAGCAAAGGTTCGATCACCGACCATTCGAAATCCGTCAAATCAAAGCGGGCCATGCCAACCTCCATGATCCGAAGGTTGAATCACGCCCTCGCCGATTCGGGAATCTCCTTTATGAGATCATGACCTAGACTGGGGGAACCCAGGCGACATTAGGCCGGTAGTCATGCGAAGCCACGTAAAGCCGGATTATCGCGCCGGATATCGGCGATAATGGACATGGCGATAATGCCGGTAATGCCGGTGCCCTTTAAGGCCCCAGCTCGACGCAATTGCCGGCCCCGCCGTATAGCCGACGACGCCCCCCGCGACCAACCCAATCGGACCGCCGACCACGGCCCCCGCCAACGCCCCCATCGCGCCGTCCCCAAGCCGCTCCTGCGCATTTGCGATGGAAGGCAGGAAAGACAGGCCCGCGATCGCGGTCAAAATTAAGAGCTTTTTCATCGTGCCGGCGTTCCCGCGCAGTTACCGCGATCGCCACGGCTTACCGTGGCGTCCGGAAAACTCCTTGCCTTGATATCATGAAGAAAGTGAGAATAGGCCGTGTTCTTTTCCGGACATTCGCGGGGCCGAAGTCATC
>JBOGSE010000190.1:0-2135 GCA_050694895.1 bacterium
AGATCATAACGCTCGACAAGGCGATCCTGATGGAGCGCGTGGGGAAGCTACCTCGCAAGAAGCTCGACTTGGTTCTGGCTGGAGTCGACATCATTCTCGGTCGTTGATGACAGGGTGCAGCCCAACACTTATGAGGTCCCCTCGTGTCAAGAGGCGCAGTTAAGGTCATTGGCAGTCGCCGGTGGGGGCTCTACCTGACGAGGCTACGCTCTGACGGCGGCGCTCTAGCTCGATTTCGGTGGGGGTGCGGGGCAGCGCCCGGCACCAAACACTTATCGAGGCTCACGGTCCGGTGATCGCTATGACGGGCGATGAACGGACCGACGACGCAGCGCGTCGTGGCCTAGAAACACATCGGTACCCTCCTGCCGGCTCGCTCAAGCGGTCGGGCTGAACGCGGTGGCGTTCGCCAGTTCGGACCGAGCTCGGGTGAGGGGCCGAGCGCCTGACGTCAGAAGATGATGAGAGGGAGCGGGACGGCCCTCCAATCAAGCGGTCGGGCTGCCAGGATCTGGCCATGGACTCCGCGCGTGGTCGTGGCCACAGACGATCGGGAGTCCCCTTCAGGCTCATCCGACGCGGCTCGAGTTAGGCGTGGGGCTGGGCCGTCCCCTCCCGATCAGGCCGCGAAGAATCGCCTCCTTTCGAAGGTCTGCTCTCTCCGCAGTAAGAAGTAGACGGCGCGCCCCAGCTTGTGGGCGAGGATCGAGAGGGCTTTGGCCTTACCGTAGCGGGCCTGGAGTCGCTTCTGGAGCATCTGGGCGGTCGGATTGGCTCTGAGGAAGAGGACGGACGCCTCGGAGAAGGCCCACGTGAGATGGGCGTTGCCAATCTTCTTGCCGGACGTGCCGACGCGCTTGCCGGCGGACTCCTTAGCGCAGCGGACGAGGCGCGCGTAGGAGGCGAAGTCGCCGACCGAGGGGAAGCGGCGGATGTCGTGGATCTCGTAGAGGATGACGAGGGCGAGGATCTTGCCAATCCCGGGGACGGAGCGGAGGCGGTAAAAGGCGTTCGGGTCGTGGATCTTCGCCGAGCGCACCAGGAAGAGTTCGAGGTCGGTGAGGAGCTGGTCGTAGTGATTGATGAGCGCGAGGTCGGCCTCGATGCTCTTGCGGACGGTCGGATCGGGGAAGCGGTCCGCGACGCCCTCTCGGTTGGCCTTGTAGGCGATCTTCGCGCCCAGCGGCGGGAGGTTGTACTGGCTGGTGGTGTTCTGGATGTGGGTGAGGAGCTCGGCCCGGTGGCGCATCAGGTACATCCGGCGACGGAGGAGGTCGCGGGTGGCGCGCATCTCAGCGGGATAGACGTAGGCTTGAGGGATCAGGCCTCCGCGGAGGAGGGCGGCGATCTTGTACGCGTCGATCCGATCGTTCTTGGCCTTGGCGCCGTGGATGGCCTTCATATAGAGGGCGTGGCCCAAGACGAAGGGGATCTGCTCCTGGGCGCAGAGGTCGGCGAGCCAGTACCAGGTGAAGAGGCACTCGACGGCGACGACGAGGTCGACTCGGTACGGGGCGACGGTCTGGAGAAAGGCCGCGGGCTCGGCGGGGAGGGTCCGGTGAACGAGGACCTCCCCTGCCTGGTTCAGGATGCAGACGCACATCGATCGGGCATGGAGATCGATGCCGCAGTAATACTGATGCTGCTGGGTATAGAATCTCATCGAGGTCTCCTCCTCTCGGGTTGGCTACCACCACCCAGCATACGATCCGTATGCTGAAGAGGGGGCCTCAATGAGTATCATGCGCATGCACCTGACGAACGGGCCGGCACGCTGGTGTGTCGCCGATTGGTGTCCTTGGCTCGTTCGCAGGTGATGCGCGGTCGTTATACGGTCGGCGGCGCCCATCGGGGCACCGCGATGTGGGTTGTCGGGCGCGGTGATTCTCGACCAGTTCGGGGAGCACGTGAGATGGCAACGCGATCTGCTCAATCTCTCCTGAGCGCTCGCCGCACGGGAGCGGGTCCGAAAGCAAGTGTGACCGTGGCGCGGTGAGGAGAAGGTCGGACTCGTGACGGACGTTCATGTGAACGGTGTCGATCTCGAATACGTGGACGAGGGTTCGGGCGTGCCAGTGGTTTTCTCGCATGGGGGCGGCTCGGATCTCCGTTACTGGGAACCCCAGCGGGAGGTC
>JBOGSE010000191.1:0-2286 GCA_050694895.1 bacterium
GGGTCGCCCGGCGCGAGCCGGCGCGTGGGCTCCGTGGCGTCCGCTGCGCGGTTCTCTTGCGTGGCCTCGAGCTCACCCGCCAGCGAAGCGAGGTCCACCTCGCGCAGCAACCGCTCCGTGCGCTCGCCCAGCGGGCCCTCTCGCTTCTCGTCCATCCCGTCCGTCGTCTCAGGTAGAGATGCGGGAAGGATAGCCGAAAGCGCTCGCTCCGGCCGGCTGCTAGGCTCCGGTTCATGCTTGGGAGGGGGGGATCGGACCGCAGGCCAAGGTGCTGCTCGAGTTCGGAGTCCGCCCGCTGAGCGGCGGTGGCAGCCGCCGCAAGCCGGCGAAGCCCGAGCAGACGCCGCCGCCGATAACTCCGGCGCCGCCGGTCCCATCGGCACCGCCGGCCGAGCCGGTCAAGCGCCGCTCGTCGGGCTAGCTCGTCGGCTCAGCAGTTAGTCCCTTACCAGTGAGATCCTCGCCAAGACGGCAAGGACTTGCTGTCACGACGAGTCATGCGCGCGCAGCCTGAGCCAGGTCAGGGATGATCGTGAACCGGCGGAGCTTGAGGGCGAGCAGGACGACGTTGCGACCGAGCTTGGTGAGGTAGTACTTGTAGGCGCCGGCGATTTTCTTGAGGAGACCGTGAGAGCGCAGCCGCTTGAGGAGGCGCGAGATCTGAGCGGGGTTGAGGCCGAGGAGTTGCTGCAGGTGCCGATTCTGGAGGCCGCCGAGCTGGAATTCGCCGCGGGCGATCGCCTCGAAGAGCTTGAGGTCGCCGTCGGCAAACAGGTTGAAGCCTCGCCAGGTGCGGCCCCGGTCCTCGACGGACTTGCCGATCCGGTCGAGGTCCCGCATTCCGGCGGTGGGATCGTCGAGCGCCGCCAGGTACTCGAGGTACCGCCGGTTGGCCGCGCTCATCAGCTCGGCCAAGACCGGGAGGCTGTAGATCGACTTCTTCACCTGGGCGATCTTGGTCTCCCAGGTGCCGTCGCGGTGTACCACCCGTCGGTGGTGCTTGAAGAAGCTGACGTCGTTGGCTGTGGTCTCGATGCGCAAGATCGAGCCATGCTTGTCGTACATCTTGATCGACACTTTGCCCATGGCGTGCTTGATCCGGGTGCCCTCGACTCGGGTATGGAAATCGGTGCCGGCTGCCCCTGCATACTGCGGGGAGAGCTTGCGACCGAGGAAGGTTGCCACCTCCTCGGCGCGCACCGCGTGCACCGCCGTGCGCACCAAGGCGTCGTAGAGCGGCTTGAGGTCGGCCGGTCGCTGCCAGAGGATGTCGGTGGCGTACTCGACTTGCATCAAGCTCCAGTGGTACCCGCCGCTGAACTGGCTGACGACGGGACAGTACCGCTGCGCCAGCCGATCCAGCAGGCGGTGGAGGCGCTCGACGCGGATCTCGGCGAGCTGTTGGGCCCGCTCATGATCGGCGATGTAAGCGAAGGCGTTGTCATGCAGCGCGCAGTCGATCCCCTCCTCGCGCAGGCGGGAGGCGAGCTGGTTGTGGCCGTTGAAGTAGACCTGCAGGCGGAAGGGAGCCCAGGTCGGGACCCGGAGGTAGCACAGACCCAACTCGGGGTCGATGAAGTAGAAGTAGTAGTGGAGGCACTTGCCCTCTGTCGGCCGCAGCGAAGTCTTGCCGGTCGTCTTGTCGTGCCAGGGCTTGAACGACGGGCACGGCTCCATCGCCGAGAAGATGTGGACCAACCCCGGATGCTCCCCCCGCACAGCGACGATCTGCTTGACCCGCTCTTCCTTGCGGAAGTTCTTGCGCCGGATGAACTCGATCCCCAAACCGGCTTCCTCAGCCAGCCGCTCGGCGTTGACCCGGATCTCTTCGCGCAGGGGTTCAGCCCACCGCGGATAGTCGAACAGCCGCACGTTGCGGCTCCGCAGGTGGCCCTCCATCGCTCTGGCATAGCCGATCGCCGGCAAGGTGCCCGTGATCACCACGCGGTCAAAGCACATCACGACCCCGGCGATCCTGTCGGCGTACCGCTCTGCCAAGCTGGCCATCGAACGATCCTCCCCTCGCGCAAGTCCCACTCCACCATCCCGACTCACGAAGGGTCAAGAGGCATCGCCCCTGTTTGGTTCCGGCTATGCCGGGTTAGTCCCTTACCAGTGAAATCCTGCGCAGGATGGACACGATTTGCGAATGAACGCAACAAAACCCCCTACCCACGCCTGATCTCGTCGCGGGAAGGGGCCTCTGGGAGCAGGATCTGGCGAAAAAAGGGTTGCTACCGCTTGTGTTCCTGTGCGTGACAGGTAAAGGTGCCAGTACCCTGCCGT
>JBOGSE010000192.1:0-1990 GCA_050694895.1 bacterium
TCGCCCCAGACATCGCGCGCGGCGAAATGCACCGAATACACGGGCTCAGGATTCCGGCCGCGCCCATGGGCATTGGTATCGGGGAAGACATACACCCCGTGGACCTTCGAGACAACGCCTCGTTTGCCCCGGAGATACCGTGGCAGCCGGGTGTGCTCCCTCGTATGGCGGTTCTTCGCGACCACGTTGTCACCCACACCGAAGCGGGCGGTGCCCGCGCGAGCAGGTGCCTGTGGTGTCTGGGCTGCCTCCGCGACGGTTTCGGTGACGGCCGGAGTGTCAGAGCGCCTCGGGCGCTCAGCACGCGTCGCATCCTGCGCGGGCTGCTGAGCCAACCCCTCAATCTCGTCCGCCGTGAATTGACCTTTCTCGACGAGCAGCATCTGCACCGCCGCAAGCCAGCGCTCAAAGTACGTGAGGGTCAGGTACCGTGCGGGCGGGAGACACTCGATGGCTCTGCGGAACTCGTCGATGTTGTAGACACCCCGGCGGATGAGGGCCATGGCAATCGCACGCACACGAACCTCCCAGGGAAAATGGAAGGGCGCGTCGTCCCTGATGATGGGGCCGAAACCGTGCATGCCGCCGATGTCGTGTACGCTGTTCATAGACCGTCCGGGTTCGCCGTCTGGGATTGAAATTTAGCGCGGTGGTGTTCGAAGTTGCCGTGCCTTAATCCTGCACCTTGTCGGGCGGGCAGCGGTGATCCTGAGCCGCAGCGAGGACCCGCTCAGGCGTGACCTTGTCGCGGACCATCACTTCCAGCCAGCCGCACCGCGAGCAGGCCAGTTCGACAAAGCGGCCCGTCACATGGAGCCGGATATGTGCCGGAACATTCCGTCGCAAATCGTCCCACATTGGCGGTGTTGACAAGGCTTTAGTAGAGGGACGTGCAGAGAGAATCGCAGGGAGACGAGACCCAGCCCGAGCCAGCAGAGAGAAAGGTGACCGAGTGTCCCTCAACTGGTTGTGCCCACAGCGGGACCGCGGTAGTCGCGGCTCGGGTTTTTGCAAGGTCGACCCTGGCTCGTCGAGGAAAGGAGTGCGGGAATCAATGGGGGAAACGCTTAAGGCGAGAGGGTGAGACGAAAAGTGCGACGACTTCACGTCGGATTGGGTGCCGTCAGAGCAATCCAGGAAGGCGATGAAATCTTCGTGTTCTTCGCCCCACCGACCGCAGCCTCTCCGGGGGGAGTCACTGCGGGGCAGGCGTTCTTCCCGCAGTGGCGGGTCAGGGTGAAGCGGGCCGACGATGATGCGCTCGTCGTGGACTTCAATGGGAAGACCGTCGCCCTCTCGTGGGACCATATCGCTGGAATCCAGTTCGTGTAAAAGTACGTGGAAGCTGTTTTTGAGTGGCGGGCCCGGAGGGAATCGAACCCCCGACCAGAGGCTTAGGAGTCCCCTGCTCTATCCACTGAGCTACGGGCCCGCGCTAGAATTCGCGTCCTGATTGGGTTTCGGCCATCGGCGCCATCGAATCTTGTCCAGGGGACTCGTGCAGATCATTCACCTTGGCAAGGGGACTCGTCGCCGTTACCGTGTGAGCCACCATGCTGCCGATCGGACGCGCCACCTTCGAGTTCGAGGAGTTCCTGGCCGCGTGCGAGTACGACCTTGGCTGCTCCCCGGAAACCGTGGCGTTCTACAGGAAGAAGATTACCCGGTTCCTGAAGTGGGCGCAACAGGAGAAGGCGGAGGCCCTGGACGCCCACGCTGTGCGCCAGTTCTTCCGCTGGCTCAAGGACCAGGGCCTCAGCGACAACGGGGCACACGTACCTGCGCGCGCTGCGGACGTGGTTCAACTTCCTGGTGCGCCGTAAGGTCATCCCGCAGTCCCCGCTGGTCGACGCCGACCTGCGGATCCGCGCGGTGTGGCGGCGTCCTGAGCTGCCGCGGGCCGACCGGCTCCATCGGCTCCTCCAGCAGATGAAGGCCGACGTCTTCCCGCCCGGGGCGAAGGCGCCGGACTTCGTCCGACTGCGCGACT
>JBOGSE010000193.1:0-1225 GCA_050694895.1 bacterium
AGGTGGCAGCGGCCGACCGGTCCGACCCCGCCGACTCAGCGTCGGCCTTCGCGTGGTACCGCCTGATGGTGACCTCCCGGCGCTTCGAAGAAGAGACCGAACGGGCGTTTCGGCGCGGCAAGATCGGAGGATACCTCCACGTCTACACCGGGCAGGAGGCCGTGGCCGCCGGCTTCCTGGCCGAGCTGCGCAAGGATGACATCTTCTTCACGGGGTACCGCGATCACGCGCACGCGTTATTTCGCGGCGCGTCCCCCGATGCGATCATGGCCGAACTCTACGGCAAGACCACCGGCCTCGCGCGCGGCAAGGGTGGCTCGATGCACCTCTTCGATGCCGCTCGCGGATTTTATGGGGGCTACGGCATCGTCGGCGGGCACATCCCGCTGGCGGTCGGCGCAGCGTACGCGCTCCACTACAACGGCGGCGAGCGCCTCTGTCTGTGCGTTCTGGGCGACGGGGCGATGAACAGCGGGTCGTTTCATGAGCCGGCGAACATGGCAGGCCTGTGGGGCGCCGAGGGGATGTGCCCCATCGTCTTCGTCGTGGAGAACAACCAGTTTGCCATGGGCACGTCCGTGGCACGATCGTCGGCAGTCACCGATCTCGCTTCTCGCTTCTCCGCGTACGCGATTCCCAACGAGCGCATCGATGGGATGGATTTTCTGACCGTCCGGCGCGCTGCCGCGCGCGTGTTTGGGGAGGTCCGCGCCTCGGGACGCCCCTATGCGTTCGAAGCCACCACCTACCGGTTTGCGGGGCATGGCGCGGCGGATCTCTTTCAGCCGTACAGGTCTAAAGACGACGTGGAAGCCGCGCAGCGCCGCGACCCGATCAAGATCCTCGAACGACACCTGCGCGATGCCGGGCTGCTCGACGATGCGCGCGTCGCCGCGATTCAAGAGGAAGCGGAGCGCGCGACAGCCGAAGCGGTGCAGTTCGCGGAGCAAAGCCCACCGCCCCCGCCCGAGGATCTCGACGCGCACATCTATGGCGAGGGCGCCTAGCCATGGCCGAGCTCTCTTACCGCGACGCGATTCGATCGACCCTTATCGAGGAAATGGATCGCGATCCGTCCGTCGTCCTGGTCGGCGAAGACATCGGCGTCTACCAGGGGACCTTCCGGATCACCGCCGACCTCCTGGCGCGCTACGGCCCGCAGCGGGTCGTCGATACCCCGATCTCCGAACTGGGGTTCGTCGGGGCGGCGATCGGCATGGCGATG
>JBOGSE010000194.1:0-1045 GCA_050694895.1 bacterium
CCGATCATCAGATAGTCCAGCAGCGGCAGCAGGCTCGCCTGCGCCCACGCGTCGGTCCACGCGGGAAACAGCCGCGGCGCCTCGGGATGTGCCCAGTTCTGCCCAAACTCAAAGATCGTGGGATACCATGCGCCGACATACATCCCCACAGGAATGCCGGGGCGCATCTGCCGGATCAGCCGCGAGGCCGCGCGCACGTAGGCCTGGATCACCGAGGCGCGCCAGGCCACCCACGCCGGAAAGAGCGGCCCCGGGCGCAGCGCCCCGCCAGCCGGCTGCAGCACCTCATGCGGCCACCGTGAGACCCTGCGGCCGAGGAAGGCTTCAAATCGGGCCCGGCTGAGATCCGAGAAGTCGGCGTCCACGCCGGGATACCGCACCCGGTCGAGGATGATGCCGTCCACGTCGTAGCGCGAGACGATCTCCCACAGCACCGCGAGTTCATAGAGCTGGACCTCGGGGTGTGCCGGATTCACGAAGGCGATGGTCACGGCCGACGACGACGGGACGAGAGCGGGATCCCCGCTCGGACTCGGGCGCAGGTGTACGCTCTCCCACTCCGGCCGGCTGTGCACGAGGCCGAGGGTGGGTCTCGTGCGATCGAGAGTCACACCCTCACCGAAGGTGTTGACCGCGGGATGGACGCGCAGGCCGGCGGCATGCGCCTCCTCGATGATCGCCTGCAGCGGATCGAAGTCTTTTGGATACCACTCTGCTGGAGCCGGGTAGCCTGGACGGGGGAGAGGCGAGGTGCGGATGTGAGGCGCGAAGGCGGACTCGTAAATGACAAACCCCCACGCGTTCTTGGCCTCGGGAATCAACGTGTCGATCCCCGCGGACCTGGCGCGCGCGATCATGGCACGGATCGCTTCACGGCTCGCGAGCGTCCGGAGATTTGCCGAGACTTCGATCCACAGCGCGCGCCGCGGGATGCCCCTTTGCGCGGCAACATCTGCGGCAAACGCGGAGGCCATAGGTGCCGCAACGAAGGCCATGACGAGCAGTAGGGGAACGAGCCGAAGCAGCCTATGCACAGTAGCGTGCG
>JBOGSE010000195.1:0-2380 GCA_050694895.1 bacterium
CGCACGCTACTGTGCATAGGCTGCTTCGGCTCGTTCCCCTACTGCTCGTCATGGCCTTCGTTGCGGCACCTATGGCCTCCGCGTTTGCCGCAGATGTTGCCGCGCAAAGGGGCATCCCGCGGCGCGCACTGTGGATTGAAGTCTCCGCGAATCTCCGGACGCTCGCGACCCGTGATGCAATCCGTGCCATGGTCGCGCGCGCCAGGTCCGCGGGGATCGACACATTGATTCCCGAGGCCAAGAACGCGTGGGGGTTCGTTATCTACGAGTCTGCGTTCGTCGCGCACATACGGACGTCACCGCTTGCCCGCTACGGATATCCTCCTCCCGCCGAGTGGTTCCCGAGGGACTTCGATCCATTGCAAACCCTGATCGAGGAAGCCCATGCCGCGGGTCTCCGCGTTCACCCCGCGGTGAACGCGTTCGGCGAGGGCGTGACCCTCGACCGCACCAGGCCCACGGTCGGCCTGGTGGGAAACCGGCCGGAGTGGGAGAGCGTGCATCTGCGCCCGGGCCCCGACGGCGAGCCAGTGCTGGTCCGGTCATCCGCGGCCGTGACCATCGCGTTTGTGAACCCGGCACACCCTGAGGCGCAGCTGTACGAACTGGCCATCCTCTGGGAGATCCTCGCGCGCTATCAGGTGGATGGCATTGTTCTGGATCGGGTCCGCTTTGCGGGCATAGATGCCGACTTCTCCGAACTCAGCCGGAGCCTGTTCGAAGCCCATCTCGGTCGCCGGGTGGCGCGCTGGCCGCACGACGTACTGGATCCCACATCACGGACGCTGCGTCCCGGTCCGCTCTTTTCATCGTGGGTGGGCTGGCGCGCATCGGTGATCCAGGCTTACACGCGCGCAGCCTCGCGGCTGATCCGGCAGATGCGGCCCGGCCTCCCTATTGGAATGTACGTCGGCGGCTGGTATCCGACGATCTTCGAGGTCGGGCAGAACTGGGCGCAACCTGAGGCGCCGCGGCTGTTCTCTGCGTGGAGCGACGCGTGGGCGCAGGCAAGCCTGCTGCCATACCTGGACTACCTGATGATCGGCCTGTACTACCGTGCGATCTCGCCATGGGAGGCGGCGCGGAGCCGAACCCTCTGGTGGAGGAGCGTGGCTGGGGGCGCGGTGCTGGGCCGGGAGGTCAGCGGAGACCTGCCGCTGCTGGGAACCGTGTGGCTGGACCTCTATAAGGAAGATCGCGCGCGGGCTGAAGCGGCGATCCGGGCGGCCGCGCGGCTCACCGACGGGCTGATGGTGTTTGATCTTTCCGACGTAGAGCAGGGCGCCTGGTGGGACGTCCTCGGCGGGCGCTGAGCATAGGAGGCGCTCAGCAAAACGCAGAAGAGCACCGATCGCCAGCAGCACCGGTCGAGGAGGAACACCATGGGTGCGCCGTATCGAGCCGACCAGGTCGGCAGTTTTCTGCGACCTTCTGAATTACTGGAAGCCCGCCGCGACGGCGCAGATTCGCAGCGCCTCCGGGCCATCGAAGACCGACACATCCTGCGTGTGCTCGCCAAACAGAAGGAGTTGGGATTCGAGATCTTCACCGACGGCGAGTTGCGCCGGCGCAACTTCATGAGTGATCTTATCGATGCGGTTGAGGGCTTCGACGTCGGGAACGAGGTGGCTCGAACCTGGCAGAGCGGGGGCACCACGGTCGCGCCGAGCAGTGTCGCCGGTGTCGTCACCGCAAAGCTCCGTCCGGTCCGGCGCATGACCGCACACGAGGTGTCGTCTCTGAAGGCCCACAGCCCGGGCGCGATCAAAATCACCCTTCCGACCGCCAACCAGTTTCCTGCCATCGCGTTCAAGCGTGGGGTGACCGATAAGGTCTACCCGAACCACTCGGCCCTCCTGTGGGACATCGTGCCCGTGATCAAGGCCGAGATCCAGGCGCTCGTCGCCGACGGCGTTCACTACATTCAGATCGACGCTCCCCGCTACAGCTACTACATCGATCCCAAATGGCGGTCGTACATCCAAAGCGAGATGGGAATGGAACCGGACGCGGCGCTGGACGAGGCGGTCCGCGCGGACAACGCCTGCCTGGAGGGCGCGCGCCGCCCGGGCGTCACCCTGGCGATGCACCTTTGCCGCGGCAATAATCGCAGCCAGTGGTACGCCGAAGGCGGCTACGATCCGATCGCCGAGAAGCTATTCAGCACCCTCCAGGTGGATCGCTTCCTGCTGGAATACGACGATGAGCGTTCGGGTACGTTCGAGCCCTTGCGATTCGTCCCGCGCGGCAAGCAGGTGGTGCTGGGACTGGTCAGCAGCAAGCGCCCTCAACTGGAAGCAAAACGGGAGCTGATCCAGCGGATCGAAGAGGCGTCACGCTACATCCCACTCGAGAATCTGGCGCTCAGCCCCCAGTGCGG
>JBOGSE010000196.1:0-1890 GCA_050694895.1 bacterium
CTAGCCGGACCTTCCTGGCTTTCTTGATCGTTTGGCGTGTCGTCCTTGCTGGCACTGGAGAATCCAGCATCCAGGGTGTATTACCTAAACGTGCCCTCGATCGTCGGTAAACGCATCAGCGGGAAGACCTACTACTACCTGGTCGAGTCGGCGCGGGTGGATGGCAAACCGAGAATCGTGTCCCAGCAGTACCTGGGTAGCGCCGAGGAGGTGACCGCGAAGCTACGTGGCCAGCAGGCCGGCACGCCGACACGCACGCAGCACAAGCAGTTCGGTGACCTCGCCGCGGTGTGGTCGGTCATGGACCGCCTCGGTGTCGTGAACATCATCGACGAGCTCGCGCCCCGGTATCCGACCGCGCTGGCGTCGGTGGGCACCTACCTCGCGCTGGCCATCGCCAACCGGATCGTGGCGCCCTGCTCGAAATCGGCGTTCGCGGACTGGTGGGACACCACCGCCGGACAGCGCTGGGCAAAGCTGCCCGGCGGCGCGACCGACCACCGCCGATTCTGGGACGCCATGAGCCGCCTGTCGGCCACCGACCTGGCCACCATCGAGACCCGGATCGGGCAGGCCGTCGTGGCCCAGTACGGCATCGACCTGTCCGCACTGGTGCTGGACATGACCAACTTCGCCACGTTCATCGACTCCGCCAACGACAAGGCCCCGATCGCCCAGCGGGGCAAGGCCAAACAGAAACGGACCGATCTGCGCCTGGTCGGGCTGGGCCTGGTCGTCACCCGTGACGGCGGTATCCCGCTGCTCTCCCACGCCTACCCCGGCGACCGGCCCGATGTCACCCAGTTCCCCACGCTGATCACCGAACTGCCGGCGCGCTACCAGAACCTGGACGCCGGGCCCGAGTCGGTCACCGTCGTCTACGACGCCGGGCAGAACTCACACCACAACCACCAGCTGATCGAGAAGTCAGGGATCGGGTTCGTGGGGTCGCTGCCGCCCAGCGACCATCCCGACCTGCTGGCCATCGACAAACGCCGCTACCGCGTCGTGGATGCCGGCCGGTATCCCGGCCTGCGGTGCGTGGACACGACGGTGACCGCGCTGGGCGTGACCCGCCGCGCGGTGCTCACCCACTCCCCGACCCTGCACGCCGCGCAGTCACGCGGTTTCGATCAGACCCTGGCCACCGCGGGCACGCGGCTGACCGAGCTGGCCGAGCGCCTGGCACGAGGCCGGACCCGCCGCCCGCGCGAGGCGGTCCAGGCCGATATCGCCGCGATCCTGAGCCCCCGCTGGGTCGGCGAGGTCCTCACCACGACGCTGTCCGGCGACACCCCGGCCGAGTTCCGCTTGTCCTGGACCAGTGATCGGACCGCTCGTCGCCGCCTGGAGGCCCGCTTGTTCGGCAAACGGGTCCTGTTCACCAACCGTGACCGGTGGACCACCGCCGAGGTGGTGGCCGCCTACCGGTCCCAGTCCGAGGTCGAGTCGGGATTCCGCCAGATGAAGGACCCGCTGGTCGTGTCGTTCAGCCCGATGCGTCACTGGACCGACCAGAAGATCCGGGTACATGTCCTCACCTGCGTGCTGGCGTTGACCATCGCGACCCTGATGAGTCGTGACGCCGAACGCGCCGGACTGGATCTGTCGGTGCGCGCCCTGCTCCACGAGCTGTCCGGCATCCAGGAAACGGTGCTGCTCTACCACGATGGCGGCCCTGGACGGCCCCGCGCGCAACGCCTGCTCACCGACATGACCGCCACCCAACGGCGCCTGTTCGACCTCTTCGGGCTGGACCGCTACGCACCGACCCACTGAGCACCCGCACCATCCAAGCCGGGTTAGGTAATACACCCGCATCCTACGGAAACCGTGTACTGCCAGGGGAAACACAGATGTCGATCAAGAAAGCCAGGAAACTCGGGCTAG
>JBOGSE010000197.1:0-4113 GCA_050694895.1 bacterium
CGAGCTGGCCTTCCACGCCGAATGTGTGGGTGTCGCTCTGGGACGTGAAGCCGAACTCCGGGTTGACAAAGCGGATCGATTCACCGACCCAGTAGGCACGGAGGAGACCGGAGGAAAGTCCCGCGCCAGAGGTGCGCCAGGTCGCATCCACGATCGTCCTCCCGGCGCCCTGCCGGGCCAGGGCACTGGGAAAGGCAGTGTCGCCCGGGACGCCCTGCTCGGCCTGGAAGCGTTTGACGCCCAGGGTGAAGCTCTGCCGGGCATCATCCCCGAACTGGAGACGTCCGGCGAATGTCTGGCCCGAGTAATCGGCGTTGGGACGGAAGCCGCCGGAGGCATCGTGAATGGCATCGACTGTGACCCGGGTCTGATCGCCCTGCCATCCCCACAGGATGCTGGCCGTGGTTGTTCCCATGCTCGCCGCGCCGGCCCGGCCGGCTCGGCTGGGCTTTGACCGGGTCACGATGTGGATGACGCCCCCCAGCGCGCCGCTTCCGTAAATGGCCGAGAACGGTCCTCGTAGAACTTCGATCCGCTCGATGTTGTCGACCGGGATCGTATTCAGGGTCGCGAGCCCCTGGGCGGGGGAATTGACCGGGACGCCGTCGATGAGCACGAGGACGTGGGCGGTCGCCGTGCCACGGATGCTGACCTCCTGAAGCGCACCTGGCCCCCCGAACGCTCGCACAGACACCTCCGGAAGAAAGCGCAGCGCGTCGCCCGCGGTGCGCACGCCCAGGCGCGTAAGATCCGCGGCGGTCAGCACCGAGATGCTCGCCGGAGTCGCGCTCCGGCGCTGGGGTCGCCGGCCCGGCGCGACCACATCGGGCAGCTCGAAGACCGGCGGGGGCGCCTGTCCAAAAAGCGGAGACGCGAGCGTCACGCTGAGAATCCCTGCCGTGAGGACCACGATGGTGCGGCGAACGAGCGAGACCATCTGCCCACCTCCTCAGCCTCGAAGGCGTGTGGCGTCGGGTGCAGGCAGGTCTTCTGGCTTCGGATCATCGCAGGCGGCAGGCCTTCCCGGGAACATACCCCAGTGGCACGTCCTGCGGAGGACTCCGCAGGAGCTCCTGCTCTCCGTCACAGCGGCGGGACCGCGCCGGCTTCTCTCCGCCTGGCGGCGGAGATCACCGGACTTCCCTATTCTGACGTGGGAGGAACGCTCCCCCGTCCACCTGCACCACTGCGATGCGATTGTGATTCAGGATCCGTTCGGGAGGAGGATTCGATGCGGTCGCGCCAAGCCCTGCCGCGACGTGCTGGTGGACGTCTTACTTCGGCATGCTGGACCTGGCGCGTGCCGCCAGTGCCTTCGCCCTGGCATCGGACGGCTCGATCGCGAGCGCCGCCTCCGCGAGTGCAAGCGCGCGGGCGGCATCGCCCCGCTCGAGCAGGAGCTCGCCAAGGGCGACGCGTGCCTCGACCTGGCGGGAATCCACGGCAATGGCACGGAGGTAGACCGCTTCGGCCTCGGCGGCCCGGCCGACGACGCGGTACTGGTTTCCCAGACCAACGGCAAATGCCGCGCGGCCAGGGGCCATGACGACGCTGCGCTCCATAAACGGGATGCCCGTGCGTGGGCGTCCGAGCGAGGCATGCGCGAACCCCAGGAGATATGTGGCATCGGCGTCCACCGCGCGCGCGAGATCGATGCCGGCAAGCGGCGGGAACGTGGAACCGCGCAGCCCGCCAAGAACGCCTTCGATGGACGGGGCGGTATCTGCGTACAACCAGCGCGGCGTGGCGAACTCCAGCACCGGCAAGTCGTCGGTGTGCACAGCAGAGCCGGCGACCAGTCGCGCGACGCCTTCCCCGCCGGTCACGTAGGCGGCGAAGAGCGCCAGCGGATGCCACACCCCCAGCGACTTGAGGTCCTCGCGGACGCCGGGGATGGTGTTGATGCTCCGCGCGAGGCGCGGGTAATCCCACTCCACGGGATCGGCGGAGCCCACCAGGATGACATTAGCGAATCCCGAGCTCCAGATCGCCGCGTGAGGAAACGCCGCGCGAAACGTCGAGACCACCAGCGCCAGCGCCGGCGGCGGCAGGCTGTGCGTGTGCACCCACTGCACCATGACGCCGCCAGGACGCAGCCGCGCGCGCGCAGCCTGATAGAACTCGATGGTGAAGAGCGACCCGACCCCCGCGACCCACAGGTCCGAGGCGTCCGAGATTGCGACATCATACCGGTCCGCGGCCGCCAGCAACCGGTTACGGCCGTCGACCAGCAGGAGGCGCACGCGGGGGTCGTCGATGACCCCGCGATTGTGCCGCTCGAAAAGCCGCGAGGCCTCGACGGCTGCGGGCTCGAATTCGACGAGATCAATCTTGCGGACGGGATAGCGTGCGACCGCCGCCGCGGTGACGCCGGTGCCCAGGCCCAGGACGAACACGTCGCGGGCATCGCGATGCAGAAGCATCGGCACATGTCCCAGCAGCAGCTGCGTCGCCATGTCCGATGGAAACGTGGAGGCATCGGTCTTCCCGTTCGAGCGGTAGACACGGTGCTCCCCGGTCTCATCCACAGAGATCGTGGCATTCACCCCGTCCCGGTGATAGAGCAGCCGCATCTCTGAGACGGCTTTGGCGAGCCCGGCCAGGGAGCCATAGGCCGGAGCAAAATACCCGGCGCCCGCAGCGAACACCTCGCGCGGCCAGGGCGGGAGCGTGACCACGATGAGCAGCGCCGCCAGCCCTGGCGCCGCGAGCAGCAGTCGGCCGCGCAGGCGGCGCCCGGTGCGCGGCACCGCGAGCAGGGTGGCCGCCCCCGCCGCGAGATTGGCGAGCACGCCGACGATGATCGTGGCACGGAGGCCGACGGCCGGGATCAGGACGAAGCCGGCCAGGAATGCCCCCAATACGGTCCCTACCGTGTTCGCACCGTAGGCGCGGCCAATCATCCGCCCCACGCGCCGCTCGGCCCCACCGAGGCTTCCCACCACGGCAGGGAACGTCGCCCCGGAAAGGAGCGCGGGGACGAACGCCATGAGAGCGGTCAGGCCGACCTGCACCCCGAGCGTCCAGCCGAACGCGTCCTTGAACACCGGAAACAGACGCATGTAGACGAAGGGCAGATGTGGGGCGATGAGCAGCGATGCGGCGGCCGTCAATCCGATGAGCAGTTCGAGGACCCCGAATGCGACAAGATGCCCTTCGGCGGACAGCCGCAGCCGTCCGTACCACCAGCTCCCGATGCCCAATCCCGCGAGCAGCACCACAACGAGCGTGCCGAACGCGTAGACCGAAGATCCCAGGACCAGCGCCAGGAGGCGCGCCCAACTAACCTCGTACGCTATGACCGCCAGACCCGAGGCTGCCATGCCCTGCAGGATCACGAGCCATCGGACGCGATCGAGGCCATCGCCGGCGTCCCCGCCTCCGGCATCGGCCGGCTGATCGCTCTGTGTGGGTGCCTGACGCGCTGCGCCCCACCGCGCGTCAACGAGCCGTGCCGCCGCCGCGACGGCGAGGTTCCCCGCTGCGGCGAGCACCACCGCTCCCTGGAGTCCCACCACCGGGAGCAACCCGTATGTGGCGAGGCCGGCGCCGATCGCCGCGCCAACGGTGTTCCAGCCATAGAGCCGCCCCACGCCGCCGACCATCTGCCCCGCGCGGGAGGCGCCTCGAGCCAGCAAGGGTACCGTGCCCCCCATGAGCACCGCTGCGGGCAGAATCGCGATCCCGCTCAGGAGGAACTGCAGTCCCACGTACAGACGCGGAAGGTGTTCCACCGCGGGGTAGGCGGCAAGGTAGGCCCCCTCGGTCGCGCTCAAGACCCAGGCGCTCGCCAGCCCATACAATCCGGTTGCCGCTTCCACCAGCCCAAAGATCCTCAAGCCGTGCGCCGGCCGACGGTCGGCGACCCGGCCCCACAACCAGGCACCGATCGCCAGCCCACCGAGAAACGCCACGAGCACGGTGCTGGTCGCCAGCGTCGTGCTGCCGAACACGAGCACCAGCCGCCGCATCCACACGATCTGATAGATGAGCGCCGACGCGCCCGATATCGCGGCCAGCGCCATCAAGACGTGACGCATCACGGTGAGCGCCGCAGGGCCGCGCGCGCCCGATCGGCCGCGTCGATCGCCGCGGGTGAGAAGGGGTCCAGGG
>JBOGSE010000198.1:0-3083 GCA_050694895.1 bacterium
CGTTACCAACGACGCACGTCCAGGTGGGGACAGACGATCGAGCACTCGTCCGAGATCAACAAGCCAACGTCATCGGTCGGCCCTCCCATCTGTTGATCCACTCATCATGTGCGACCTCGTGTCGCACTTCGGCGGTGTTGTTCGTGAACGGGACGTCCAGGTTCACCGAGAACCGCAGGATCATGTCCCGATGTCGCCCGAAGCGCCGCAGCAGGGTTCTTGCTTGTTCGTGCAGCGGGTCGCGGCCCGTGGTGTTCTCGTCCCAACCGCGGGCGATGGCCCCGGCGTAGCGGGACCGGATCGTCGCCAGTTCGGTATCGGTGAGGGCGTCGCGCCCTTCGGTGCGAGCCTGGTGTGCGGTGTCATTGGCCAACAGCAGGGTATTCGCCATCGCCTCGGCCCAGGTCTGCCCGGCCGGGTCCGGGTCGTGAACCGACCGCAGGTCACGCACCAGATGGATCCCGCACCACGCGTGTACGGCCTGGTCGAGGTGTTCGTAGCCGGCGTAGCCGTCGCGGACCAGGACCCCGGTGAACGCGGGCCAGACCCCGCCAGCGTCGATGCTGTCCCTGCTCCGGTCCCCGACGTGCATCACGGTCAGGAACTCGGTGCACGCCACGTGCAGGTAGGTCAACGCGCCGGCGGCGCGGGCGGTGGTCTCATCAGCGTGCGCGACCGGGGCCGCGGCGATCAACGCCCGCACGTGTGGCAGGAACCGCTCGTCGAGCAGTCGGGCCGCCCGTGCGCGCAGCCCGGCGATCCACCCGTCGGACACGGTGAACCCCAGCAGCGCGTTGAGCACCCGCCGCGCCCGCCGTACCGGCAGGAAATGCGCGCACGTCAGCCACGCCGCCCGAGCCGTCACACCCGGTCCGTACTGGACCCGGCCCGACGCGAAGCCGGGCACGGTGGCCTCGGTCGTGGTCCCGCACCCGCCGCAGGTCTTGGCCACAGCCCGATGCTCGGTGACATACGGCCTGGGCGGCGGTGGTGGGACGTCGAACACCTGATGGCGGCACACACCGAAGACCTCGGCGCCGGCCAGGCACTCCCCGCACCCGACGCACGCCGGCGGTGTGTGAACGATCGTCTCGTCGGGGGCCTCGACCAGCCGCAGCGTCGCGCTGGGAGCGCCGGGCTGTTTGCCCTGCGGCTTGCCCGAGCGTGTCCGCATCGACCGCTTCGGGGCGGGTTTCTTCACGAACGGCGAGTCCGACGACGGCGGTTTCCCGCTGTTGGAGGAATCCCGACCGAGCTGGGCGTACAGCGCCGCGACCAGACCCTCCAGTTCGGTCAAACGCGCCAGCAGGATCGCGTTCTCGTTGCGCAGGGCCGTGTTCTCGGCGTCCTTGGCGGCCAACAACGACGCGATGTCGTCGCGTGTCGCCTCCGGCCCGGAATCCACGCGGGAACAGTAGTGGATCAGCGGCGGCGACCGTGGACGACCCGTCACTCAGGCTGAACAGCTACCATTCGAGCATCGAAATGCGCAGCCCAGTCACCTTCGACGGCATGTACACCCCGCCTGATCAAGCCGACTGACCCCACACCCGAAGTGTCCGGGAAACGGGGGAACCTCAGGTGGTCCCATCAGTGGCAAAACCCTGATCAAGGTGGTCCCATGCTCAGGTTCTGGGCCCATGCTCATGGCAAACGAGCACTCGCGTGGTCCCATGCTCGTGGCAGGCGACATGTCCTTTGTGGATGTCGGTGACGACAGAGACGACAAGTCCCAGGTGGATCAAGGAACAGTTCTGGCGCGCTCAGGTGTCAGAGGCCGGTTCGGATAACCGAACCGGCCTCTGATGACCTGCGGGCCGCTGCAGGTTTCGAACCCTTGACCTATACATCATGGGTGGGCAGTGGTCCGCTTCTACCGTCCGGCTGGCCTGCGTGGCTCCATGCGTGACTACCGAGATTTGAAGGTCGCGGTTCCGCTCAGAGGACGGTCACCTGGCCGACAAGCGCCCCGCTGCCCGGCGTCTGAACATTGCCGTAGCGAACCTCGATGCTGCCCGCGGCAGGCGGGGTGAACTGCACCTGACGCCAATCGGTGACGGTGACCTTCTTGATGTCACCAGCGGTGATGAATCCACCCGCGATCGCGTTTCGGGACCTGTCGTACAAGTAGAACGATCCGCCCCACATCGCGGGCACGACCGGCTCGGCAACGAACTTCAACACCGTGAAGGAGTTACCCAGCAAATCGGCCGTAGAGCCACGCATGAGCCGGTCGAGTCTCAGATCCGTGACGGTGCTGCTCTCAGTGACCTGAGCGGCCGTGGCCGCTGTGGCCGTGGCCGCTGTGGCCGTGGCCGCGGTGGCGACCGTCCCCGTCAGGCTGACGCCGACCGCGAGCACGGACACAACGATGCGCTGCAAGCGAACGTGCATTTCCTACCTCCTGTGGTTGGCCGGTCATGATCAGACCGATGTGTCATACACTGACATAAGACACTTGATGACTCAAGTCAGATAGTGCATACTGTGATCATGACGACAACCAGCCCCGGCCGACGGGAACGCAAGAAGCATGCGACACGGGCGGCCCTAGAACTCGCCGCGCTGCGGCTCTTCGCCAAGAAGGGGTACGAGAACACTACGATCGAAGACATCGCCGAGACCGCCGACGTCGCCGTTCGAACCTTCTTCCGGCACTTCTCCTCCAAGCAACACGTGCTCTTCGACGACCTCGATCAAGACATCAACGACCACTTCCAGACGGCCCTGCTGACGCGGCCGATCGACGAGCACGTCATCGACACGATGCGTGAAGTTCTGCGCGGACTGAACCTCGACGCCCCCGAGCGGCAGCGGCAGATCAGGGTTCGAATGAATCTGATAGAACAGCAACCCGCCCTACGGGCGATGTTCTACGCGGTATTTCGACAGCCCACCGAGATCATTGCCGAACACGCGGCCAGGCTCTGCGGACTCAGCGTCGACGATCTATTCCCACGTCTGCTAGCCACCGCCGCAACCGAATCTATCCAGGTGTCGTTACATGTGTGGCACGCGAAGTCGGAGAGCGCGAGTCTGTCGTTGCAGCAGCTTTGTCAACAGGCGTACGACATCCTGGTCAC